>PMSP01000002.1 GCA_003168315.1 Opitutaceae bacterium | reverse complement strand
AAGCTCGATGCCGTGAATCCGGGGAAGTGGTTCGGCGACCAGTTCTCGAAGAACGTGGGCGCGGAAAAGACCCTCGTGCAGAAAAGCGGGTACTTCGCACGGGCGGCGGCGCCCAATGCCGATGACATTCGCCTCATCAAGAGCTGCACGGACCTCGCGGTGGAATGCGCCCTGCGCCGCGAGGGTGGGGTGGTCGGCCACGACGAGGATCGGGGCGACGTCCTCCGTGCGATCGAGTTTGCGCGCATCAAGGGCGGGAAGCCCTTCGACACCGAAACGCTGTGGTTTACCGAGATGCTTGCCGCGATCGGACAGGCGCGGGGCGCCAAGGCCGTGGCGAAGCATTAGGGCCGCGCGACCATTTTTCACACGAGGCCGGACGTGTTCGGCGAGGTTTGGGCGCGTCGACAAATTTCATTGCTCAGGGTCCGGCCATCCTTGGCGAATTCACCCAAAGACTGACGGCCCTGAATGTCGGGTCGCCACGGAGAAAGACTTAAGCCACTGGCATTAAGTTACTAGGGGGTCGGCGGCCGCGCTTGGCACGTCGGAAGCAATGTTCGCGGGAGCGCCCCGGCGCGTAAAGTGAAGATTCTCCTGATCCTCGGGTTTGGTCTGAGCCTCCTCGGCACTGCACGCGCCATCGACTTCGGGGGCGCCAACGACATAACCGCCGTGTCGGGAAGGACGAGTAAGGACTATATCCGCACTCGGCTGCCGGACGGTTCCTTCGCCGCTGAACCCTATGCTTTCGGAAAAGGGGGATCCTGGTCGGGTGCGATGGCGGACGCGTCGATAGACAAGCTGAATTTCCTGGACGTGGCGCACACGATTGCCCCGCCTCTCGCCTCCCAGAACTACATTCCGAGCAGGGATCCGAAAACGACGAAGCTGCTCATCATGGTCTATTGGGGGACGACGCACGCCCCGGAGCATGCCAGCAGCACGGCGGTGTATGAAAGATTCCAGGATTCGGAAGCCGCCTTGGTCAATTTCAACAACAGCGGTCCACCGCCGGCTTCGACTTCCACCAACGCCGGCCTGCTTCGCCCCCACAACCTAGCGGCGGAGAGCGAGGCGGATGGACCGCTCGCCGCGGCCGCTGCGGAAAACAGGATGCGCGACCAGGCCGATTTCCTGAACGTGAAGATGCTCGGATATGACTCGTGGTGGGAGGCGAGCTCCGGGGACTTCAGGGGCACCGCGCGTGAAACTCAAAGGAAGGACCTGCTTGAGGAGATTGAGGATGACCGCTATTTCGTGGTCCTGATGGCCTACGACTTTCCGCTTCTCTGGAAGGAGAAGAAGCATAAGCTACTGTGGGAGACCCGCTTCAGCATACGCCAGCACCACCATGATTTCGACAAGGACCTCCCGGCCATGGCGCAGTACGCCGCCCAGTACTTCGGCCAGGACACCCACGGCCTGGTGCACAAGCCCATTAAACTGGGGCATGTTGACATTGGAGAGGTGAAGTCTCTCGGCGAGGTGCCGGCCAAATGAGGCCTTTGGACCCGACGGGTCCCTGATCCTGCGGCACAGTCCCGCCCGAGCGCTAGTGGCTTGCCGGATTGGAGCGGTCGAACGCGTCGACGCGCGACGTCCATTCCGCGACCTCGTCCGGCCGTTTCGTGGCCTCGTAGAGCTTGTCCAGGCTCTCGGCAGCCTCCCGGATGTGGAACCGCACATTCCTCGGAAGCGTGCTCTCGGCCTTCTCAAGGCCGGCGAAGGCGGCGAGCAGAAGCGGCTCGGCGTCGGCGTAGTTTTTCTCGGCAAGGAGGCTCGCGCCGAGCACGCGCTCGGCATTGAAGGTCCGCCAGCTGCCGTCGGGATAAGCCTTTGAAACCCGCGCCATTCCATCGCGGGCCATCGCTTCCGCCTCCCCGCCTTTGCCCTGCTCGGTCAAGGCTTCCGCCGCGTATACATATGAGTCGGCGCGCTTGCCGGCCAGGGTGGGGCAGCCCAGTGCCACCCTTTCGCCGTCGCAGATCCCCGCCTCGTCCGTCGGGGCAAGTTCGGGGCTGATCTGCGTCCCCAGGGTGATCGCACCTTGCGTGCCGAAGCGTTGGTTATGGGCGATCGAAAGGAGCATTCGGTCATAGGTTGCCGCCACGAGCCACCTGCCTGTTCCCTTGTCTCCTAGCAGCATCGAGCAGACAGCCAGTTCGTGGGCCAGTTGGTATCCGGCGAAGGCCGAGCTGTGCTGCATCACGAGGGACGCGTTCTCGAAGTCCCTTGCCGTGTGGAGCGATCCCTCTTTCACGATTTCCCGGATACGCCGGTTGCGCTGATGGTCAGCCTTGACGGCGTCTTTTGACTGGTCGGGCGTCATGGCGTACCAATGGGCACGGATTGCCTGGTCGGCATTCACGATTGCCTGGGCCTCGGGATTGTCCGAGGCCTTTGAAGCGGCCTCCCGAGCCGCGGCCGGATCGATCATCAGGTCGCGGATGACTTTGGGCGCGGGCTCAAGGGTGAACTCATCGCTATCCGGGTTACTGGCGACCATTCCGTAGAAGTCGAATCGCAGGGGACGCCCGACCGAATGCAGGAGCGAATCCCAGGCGCCCGCCAGCAACTTCTCGGCGTTAGGGTCGCCCTCCCCGCATGCGGCGAGGGCCAGCTCGTAGGGGATCCGCGCGACCCGGTACTCAATCGCGAAGCCTTGGCTGAGCG
>PMSP01000086.1 GCA_003168315.1 Opitutaceae bacterium | reverse complement strand
GGGACCTCCTCGCAGCGCACGGCCTCTCGTGCCGCGCCGTCTCGAACCACCTTGTCGGCCAGGCCGTGTGCGACCTGATCGACGACCGCCACCGCTCGATCCTGCCGCCCGACGTCTGGGGCGACGGCAAGCCCGAGGCCGTCCGCAGGCGGGCCGCCTCGAAGATGATCGCGACCGCGAAGGCCGCCCGGAAATTCTTCGACGCCCGGCCGGGCAACGCCGCCCCCGGGGACTTCCCCGCCGTCGTGAACGGGTTCACGGGCTCGTCGATCTGGCACTCGATCTACGCGTTCCCGCCCACCTCGCAGGAGTACTGGGACAAGGGGTTCGCGGACTTTGCGCACCGGTGGGGCCCCATCCTGGAGGCGTTCGAGGCCAGCAACATCAACTTCGGCCTCGAGGTGCACCCGACCGAGATCGCGTTCGACACCGCGAGCGCGCAGCGGGCCGTCGACGCCGTCAAGGGCCACCGGCGCTTCGGCTTCAACTATGACCCCTCCCACCTGGGCTACCAGGGGGTGGACTACGTGAAGTTCATCCGCGCATTCGGGAAGCGGATCTTCCACGTGCACATGAAGGACGCCTGGTGGGGCCACGGCGACGGCTCCGCGGGCGTTTTCGGCGGCCACACGAGCTTCGGCGATCCCCGGCGCCACTGGGATTTCCGCTCGCTCGGCCACGGGGACATCCGCTTCGAGGACATCATCGTCGCCCTGAACGACGTGGGCTACCGGGGCCCCCTCTCCGTCGAGTGGGAGGACATCCGGATGGACCGGGTGCACGGCGCGACGGAGGCCGCGGCCTTCGTCAGGAAAGTGGACTTTCCCCCGAGCACGCACGCCTTCGACGCGGCGTTCGACAAGAAGAACCAGTGACCCGGGCGAGGAGCCCCGCCCAATCGCTGCGGACCCAACACCTATGCGCAGAAAACTACGATTCGGCATGATCGGAGGCGGCCGCGGGGCCTTCATCGGCGGCGTGCACCGGATCGCCGCCGCGATGGACGGCCGTGCGGAGCTCGTGGCGGGGGCCTTCTCGAGCGACGCGGCGCGCTCCAGGGCATCCGGGGCCGACCTCTTCCTCGACCCCTCGCGCGTCTACGGCTCGTACGTCGAGATGGCGGAGGCCGAGGCCGCGATGCCGCCGGCGCGAAGGCTCGACTTCGTGGTCATCGTGACGCCG
The DNA here is from genome assembly GCA_003168315.1 of Opitutaceae bacterium. Taxonomy (GTDB): domain Bacteria; phylum Verrucomicrobiota; class Verrucomicrobiia; order Opitutales; family Opitutaceae; genus Palsa-1447. The sequence continues at coordinate 2,799 of PMSP01000086.1, read as the reverse complement.
AACCACCAGCACTTTGGGCCCGCGAAGGCGTTCCTGGAAGCCGGCTTCAACGTCGTCTGCGACAAGCCGGTCACGTTCGACCTCGCCCAGGCCCGGAAGCTGCGGGCGGTTGTCCGCAGGACGGGGAAGGTGTTCGTCCTCACCCACAACTACACGGGCAACGCGATGGTCAAGCAGGCGCGCGAGCTCGTGAGGGACGGCACGGTCGGCTCGGTCCGCAAGGTCGTCGTCGAGTACCCGCAAGGCTGGCTGGCCGACGCCGTGGAGCGGACCGGCCAGAAGCAGGCCTCCTGGCGCACCGACCCGGCGCGCAGCGGGGCCGCGGGCTGCATGGGCGACATCGGGACCCACGCGGAGAACCTCGCCCGCTACATCACCGGCCTTGAGATCGACCAGCTGTGCGCGGACCTGAGCACGTTTGTCCGCGGCAGGAAGCTCGACGACGACGGCAACGTCCTCGTGAGGTACAAGGGCGGCGCCAAGGGGGTGCTGCACGCGTCGCAGATCTGCGTCGGCGATGAGAACGACCTCAATATCCGGGTGTATGGGACCAAGGCCTCGCTCGCGTGGCATCAGGAGCACCCGAACGAGCTCGTCGTCAAGTTCGCGGACAAGCCCCGCCAGGTGTGGCGCCGCGGCAACGGCTACGTCGGCGCCGCCGCAAAGGCCCTCACCCGCATACCCGCTGGACACCCGGAGGGCTACCTCGAGGCTTTCGGCAACATCTACCTCGAGGCGTTCCGCGCCATCGAGGCCGAGGTCGAGGGCCGCGCGATCCCGCGCGGGCTGGATTTCCCGACGATTGACGACGGCGTCGAGGGCATGGCCTTCATCGAGGCCGTCGTCAGGAGCAGCAGGCTCGGCGCGCGCTGGGTCAGGCCCGCGGCAGGTTGAGGCTCTCCATGCGCCCGACGTACCCGGCGGGGAGCGCGACGATGGACATCCGTCCCTCCGCGGCCAGCGCGAGGGCGAGCTCCTGGACGGACAAGTCCCCCCTTTCCAGGCGCAAAGCCGCCTCCGGAAGGGCCTCCGCAGGATAGATGGCGGCCAGCGGCTCAAGCGCCCGGTCCCCGCGGGCGACGGCGCCGACACCCGCCTTGCAGAAACCCCCCAGCCATCCGAACCAGGCGGCGTCGATCCCCGGCATGTCGACGGCGAGAACGCCGACATGGGGATGGCCGCCGATTTCCAGGGCGGCGTGGATCCCCGCAAGGGGCCCGCAGCCCGTGAAGACGTCGAAATGGCAGTCGTCGTAGGCGACGGGGTCCTGGCCCCTGCGCCGGACGAGGACGACGCGTGCCGCGCCCGCGTCGCGAAGGACGCCGACCTGGCGCTTCCAAAGCGGCTCGCCGTCCGCCTCGAGGAAGGCCTTGTCCCGGCCCATCCGGCGGCTCTCGCCGCCGGCCAGCACTACGCCGAGCATTGCTGCGCCCCCGGGACGTCGACGCAGAGCCATCCGTCCGTGAGGACGCTGGCGCGCAGGCCTCCCGCCACCCATTCCCCGAGCAGGGCGAGGGTCCCCGGGGCGAAGGCCTCCTCCATCCAGAAGCACGGGCTGCAGTGCTCGACTCCGCGGAACCGGACCCCCTGGACCTCGAATTCCTGGCCGATGAGGGCATTCAGGTCGGCCCCCCGGACGATCACGTTGCGCCGGAAGACGTCCGATCCGCGCCGCGACACCTGAAGCTCCCGGCACAGGCGCAGCCAGGTCTCCTCGGCGAAGAACGTGACCTGCCCCTTGGTGCCCTCCCTCTTGGAGTACCGGTCGCCATCCACGCCGCGGCCGGCGACGAGCCTGACGCGCGATGCCTCGGTCATCGGCACGGTCCCGGCCGGCATTCCCTTGTGCCCCTTGTAGATGTGCTCCGGGGAGTGGTAAAGGCGGACGATGTTCACGGGGAGGGTCGGGTCCTTCAGCCCTGGACCAGGCGGCCGGACTGGGAATAGAGGTTGAACCTGCCTTCGCGCGCGAACCCGACAAGCGTCATCTTTGCGTCGGATGCCATCTGGACCGCGAGTGACGAGGGCGCGCCGACCGCGACGACGAGCGCGATTCCCGCCGCAGCCGCCTTCTGGATGAGCTCGAAGCCTGCGCGCCCGCTGAGGACAAGCGTGCCGCCAGCCGTGGGGATGCCCGCCCTGAGCGCCGCGCCGACGACCTTGTCCACGGCGTTGTGCCTGCCGACGTCCTCCCGGACGATGAGGGGCCCGCCGGCCTCGTCGAAGAGCCCCGCCCCGTGACAACCGCCAGTCTCCGAATACGTCCTCTGGAGGGCCCGCAGCTTGGCCGCCAGCGAGAGGACCGCTTCGCCCGTGACAGGGGCGCCGCCGGTCGCGCCGGCCGCGGCCCTGAGGCGCAGGCCCTTCAGCGAGGTCCTCCCGCAGAGGCCGCAGGCCGCGCTCGTGATGATTCCCCTGCTCACGCGCTCGATCTCCTGGCTGGCCGGAGGCCGCGCGAGCCGGACCCTCCATGTGGGAATCCTCTCGCCCCTCGCGTTTTCGCCGAGGAGCTCGCCGCCAAGGACGTCCCCGGCGGCCTCGATCACCGACTCGCAGTAGAGAAACCCGTGCGCCAGGTCGTCGTCCTCGCCCGGCGTCCGCATCGTGACGGACAGCACCTTAACGACCGGCTGGCCCAGCCGCTCGTAGGCGATCTCGATCGCGAGCGGCTCCTCGATGACAAGCCTCTCCCGGACGCCCAACTGCCGGCCGCCGGCGCAGCGCAGGGCGGGGCAGTCGACCGACTGTTCCACGGCGGCGGGGGCGGGGGTTCCCGGGGCAAGTGCGCGGTTGCTCATC
>PMSP01000099.1 GCA_003168315.1 Opitutaceae bacterium | reverse complement strand
GGGGCAAGGACAACCGTGTTGTCGACGGTCACGGACGCGCCGATCGTGCCATTGCCGCTCAGGACGTTGGGGGCGCCTGAGAAGTTGATGGGGTTGGCGACCGTGATCCCGTTCATGACGTTGAGGCCCGCGCTCCCGGTCAGGTACACGTAGTTGGTCCCGAAGGCGTTGTTGTTCGCCGCGATCACGGTCCCGCTGCTGATGATGAAGCCGGTGTCGAGGCTGAGGCCGTTGTTGTCGGCCGCGAGGGTCAGCGTCCCGCTCGGGCCGCCGTTGTAGGTCACCTGGTTCTGCGCCCCGGTCATCGGCCCGGTGAGGGTCAGGTTGTTGTCGTCCATGTTCCCGAGCACCGCGCTGCCAGTGATGTTGATGGCGTTTGAGATCGTATAGGACATCCCGGTGCCGTACCCGGCGAGCGCCGCGCTCTCGAGCGTCATCATCCCGGAGCCGGCCGCCGTGTCGGTGCCCACGAGAAGGACGCCCTCCCGCATGTCGACCCCCCCCGTGAACGAGTTGGCGTTCAGGAGCTCGAGCAGGTTCGGGGTGCACCACGTTATGCCGCCCGGCCCCGAGATCGGCCCCGAGAGCGTGAGGTTGGTGGTGGCGTCGTCATTGTCCATCGTGCCGTTGAGGACGATGTCGTTCGCGAGTGTGACGTCGATGTTGATGGACGACATCTGGGAGTCGGCGGCGAAGTTCAGCGTCCCGGTGCCGACCGGGCCGGAGACGACGCTTCCCGGCGCGCCGACCGTCGAGCCGGCGACGAAGAGCTCGCCTCCCAGGATCGTCGTCCCGCCGCTGAACGTGCTGGCGCCGCCGAGGCCCTGGCTGCTGCCGCCCGTGTTGATGGCGAGGCTGCCTGCCCCGCTGATGATCCCCATGAAGGGGCTCGCGGCGAGGATCCCATTCGTCGTCAACGTCTTCCCGGAGGCGATCGACACCATTCCGGCGCCGCTGCCATTCTCCAGGTCGCCCACCGTCTCGTTGAAGTTGACCGCGAGGTTTCCGCCCGTGTCGATGATCATCCGGCTGCCCGCAGAAAAGGTGTTTGTGGAGCCGTCGGCCAGCGTCCCGCCGGTGATGTCTGTCGGGCCGGTGTAGGTGTTAGCGCCCCCCCTAAGGGTGATCGTGCCGACGCCCTGGACATTGACGACTCCCGAGCCCGATATGCCGTTGCTGTAGCTGATGTTGTCCGAGGGGGCCGGCGCGAACGTGAGCGTGCCGTTGTCCTGGATGCCCATGCTGCTTGCGATCGACGCGCCCACCGTGGATCCGTCCCCTATGGAGAGAATGGTCCCGGAATTGATGGTGGTTCCTCCTGTGTAGGTGTTGCTGCCGGAAAGGATCAGGCTGCTTTCCCCGAAGATCACGGAGCCGCCCGTCCCGGAGATGACGCCGCCGAAGAGGGTGTTGCTCGTGGAATCGCCAATTGTGAGGGTTGCCGTGCCCAGGGTGATGAGGTTCCCCGGACTGCCGCTGATGGATCCAACCGTGTTGCTGAAGTTGTTTAGATCGAGCGTCCCCGCATTGGGGAAGCTCACCGCGCTTAATCCCCCTGGGCCTCCGAACGCGCTCGTCGAACCAGCCTGAAGGGTGCCCCTGAAGACGGTTGTCGGCCCGGAATAGGTGTTCGTTCCCGACAAGGTGAAAATGCCGTTGCCATACTGGCCGACGCCACCGGTGCCGCTGATGTTGTTTGCAACCGTGAAATTGTCGCCGCGAGACGAGGACAGTGACCCGTTGTCAACTATGCTGGCCGTCCCATTTATGATTCCGCTCGAGTCCTCGGAATTTCCAAGCTGCAGCGTGCCCGTTGGGGCGATGGTGATCGTCCCGGATCCCGTCGCCGTGCCGGATGCGTTGTCGGCGAGGAGCGTGCCATTGCTGATCGTCGTTCCGCCCGAGTAGGTGTTGTTGCCGGTGAGATCCAGCACGTATCCGACCGAGTTGAGGATGCCCGTGCCGGAAATGACGCCCGCAAAGACCGTGTTGCTGGAGCCGGTGCCGACCGTGAGGGTGCCCGATCCGAGCGTGACCGAGTTTGTGCCGGCACCCGAGAGCGAGCCGATCGTGTTGCTGAAATTGTTCAGATCGAGCACGCTGCTGCTGTTCATGATGACTGGAGACAAGCCCGTCGCTCCTCCGAACGCGCTCGTCGAGCCCGCCTGCAGAGTTCCGAGCTCGACCGAAGTGGTGCCTGTGTACGAATTATTGCCTGAAAGCGTCATGGTTCCGGCCCCGAACTGAACCACGCCAACCCCTCCGGAAATGACCCCTGAATAGGTATATGCGTTGGAGCGACTGAACTCAACCGAACCCGTTCCGGATATGTTGCTGCTGTTCGAGATGCTACCCGTGGTGCTGCCGCCCCCAATCTCGATGGTGCCTCCTGGACCGGCGACGGTGGTGCCCGTATAGGTGTTTGCTCCCTCGAGGATGAGCGTTCCAGGGTTGTCCTTCTCGATCCCACCGGCGCCTGCGATGACGCCCGAGTAAGTCGTCGTAAAGGGGCCGTTCATGAGGAGCGTCGCTCCGCTCGCGACGTTCAAGAGGCCATTGCCCCCCGCCACGTCGCCCAGACCCGCTACCGTCTCGTTGAAGTTGACATTTACGGTGCCGGGAGTCCCGCCGCCCCCCACATAGAGCAGGCTGTTCGGCGAAAATGAGTTTGCGGCGCCGTCGGTGAGAGTTCCACCGGCAAAGACCTGCGTGCTTCCCGAGTAAGTATTTAGGCCGGCACCACCAGGATTCAGCGTCAATGTTCCGGTACCACCGTTCAGCCACAAGTTGCCGGTGCCGATAATCGGGACATTGAGGGCGACCGAAGATGCATCGGTAAAGCTGGTCGTGCCCGACACATTGAGCGAGCCGCCCGCGCTGGTCAGTGTCTGAATCCCGCTCTCAAAATTCAGAAATGTCATCGAAAACGCGTTGTCGACCGTCGACGAGGAACTCGTGATGAAGTCCACATTACCTGCGGCAACTGGCGTACCGTTGCTCCAGTTGGCGCCGACCGACCAGTTCCCGGCGCCAGAGACAAACGTGGTCGTCTGCGCTTTTACCCGGGGTGATACAAGCAACGCGATGCCGATGAAGGCAAAAAAGAGCCGGATCTTCATGCGCCGAAAGCCTCTTGCAATCAACTGGCGTTCACAAGCCTTAACTTAAAACTCGCTTTGCTTCAGCAGTATAAGCCTCTGCCAAGAGGACAACGGGGTGGGTCACCCGTACGGCCCCCTGGCCACTTTTGAAGCCCTGCTCAATCTGCTGCTGGCAGCCGGGGTTCGCGGTGGCGACAATGGAGGCACCGGTCGAGCGGATGTGCCCCACCTTCCGGTCCCGAAGCCAAGTCGCCGTTGCCGGCTGGGTGAGCGAGTATACACCCGCGCTGCCGCAGCACATCGTCGCCTCGGGGCATTCCCGGAGGTCGACCCCGGGAATCGCCCTCAGGATCTCACGCGGCTGCGCCGTTATCTTCTGGCCGTGACAGAGGTGGCAGGCCTCATGATAGGTGAGGGAGACAGGGACCGCCCCCGACGGCGGGGCCGCGGGCCTGCGGAAGGCGATCTCCACGAGCCACTCGGATATGTCCCTCATCCTTGACGACCACTGCGCGGCCCGAGCCGCGTAGGCCGGGTCGTCCGCCAGGAGGTGTCCGTAGCGCTTCAGGTGCGATCCGCAGCCGGCCGAGTTCGAGATGATGGCGTCATATCCCGCCGGGTCGACCGCATCGAGTTGGCGGCGCGCAAGCGCCCTTGCCGTCTCAAGGTCGCCGTTGTGCACGTGGAGCGAGCCGCAGCAGGACTGGCCGCGCGGGGTCGCCACCTCGCAGCCGTTCGCGAGGAGCACGTCCACGGTCGCGCGGTTCACGTCCGAGAACGCGATGTCCTGGATGCATCCCGTCAGGACAAGGACGCGGTGGCGCGCCGCTCCGCCCGGCCTCTCGACAGCCGCGATGATCGCGTCGGAAAACTCCCGCCGGATGGGGAGCGCCTGCCTGTCCAGCTCGCCGATCCTCGCCGGGAGGAGGGAAAGGATCCCGGACTTCCGGGCGAGCCCCCGGAGCCCGCTCGCCTCGTAGAACCGCAGGATCCTGGCCTGGGCGCGAAGCGCCCAGGGCCGGAAGAGGAGGAAGCGAAGCGTGTAGAACCGGATAAATGAGCGCCACGGGCTCGCGGCGGCGCCCCCCAGCTCGGCCTCGGCCCTCGCCGACTCGAAGAGGGTGCCATAGTCGACCCCGGCCGGGCACGCCGTCGTGCACGCGAGGCACCCGAGGCAGTACGCCATCTCGTCCGCGAAGCCCCGGGTCGCCGCCATCTCGTCGTCGGCGATGGCCCGCATGAGGGAGATCCTCCCGCGCGGCGAGTTCCGCTCGCGGCCGGTCTCGAGGTAGGTGGGGCACGAGGGGAGGCAGAGCCCGCAGTGCATGCACTGCTGCAGGACGGAGTAGTCCAGCTCCTTGAGGAGGCTTGGTCCGGAGCTCACAGGTCGAAGATCTTCCCGGGGTTGAGCATGTTGCCGGGGTCCAGGGTCCGCTTCACCTGCTTCAGGAGCGCATAGCTCGCGTCCCCGACCTGCTCCCTGAGGAAGGCCTTCTTCGCGAGGCCGACGCCGTGCTCGCCCGTGATCGTGCCGCCCAGGGCGAGCGCCTCGGTGAAGATCTCCCTCATCGCGAGCTCGACCCGGTGCATCTCGTCCGTGTCCCGCTCGTTGGTCAGGAAGGTCGGGTGCAGGTTTCCGTCCCCGAAGTGCCCGAAGGTGGCGATGTCCAGGCGGTGCCTGGCCGCGGTCGCCTGGATGAACCGGATCATCCGCGCCAGCTCGCTCCTGGGGACCGTCGCGTCCTCGAGGATCGTGGTCGGCTTGACGCGGGCCAGCGCGCTGAAGGCGCTCCGCCTTGCCGTCGCCAGCCGCGACGCCTCCGCCGCGTCGGCGGCGAGCCGCACCGAGGTCGCCCCATTCTCCCTGCAGAGGTCGAGGATCCGCGCCGCGTCCTCCGCCACCGCGGCGGGATGCCCGTCGGCCTCGATGAGGAGGAGCGCCTCCGCGTCCAGCGGGAGGCCGACGCGCGCGAAGTCCTCGACGCAGCGGATCGTCTTCGAGTCGAGGAACTCGAGCGTGCAGGGAACGATTTTCGCCTCGATGATGGCCGACACCGTCGCGGCCGCGGCGTCCATCCGCGCGTACGTCGCCAGGATCGTCTGGCGCGCCGCGGGCCTGGGGAGCAGCCGGAGCAGCACCTCCGTGACGACGCCGAGCGTCCCCTCGCTGCCGATGAAAAGGTCCTTAAGGCTGTAGCCGGCCACGTCCTTCACGCACTTGTTGCCGAGCCTGCAGATGTCCCCGTTCGCGAGGACGACCTCAAGCCCCATCACGTAGTCGCGGGTGACGCCGTACTTCAGGCCGCGCAGGCCGCCGGAGTTCTCCGCGACATTGCCCCCGATCGTCGAGACCTTCATCGAGCCCGGGTCGGGGGGGTAGAAGAGCCCCGCCGCGTCGGCTGCTTCGAAGATCGCCTGGGTGGGCACGCCCGCCTGCGCGCGCAGCGTGAAGTTCCTGGCGTCGAGCTCGACGATCCGGTCCATCCTGACGAGGCAGAGGACGAGGGATCCCTCGGTGGGCACGCTCCCGCCGCTCAGCCCGGTCCCGCTTCCCCGCGCGACGACCGGCACCTTGTGGCTCGCGGCCAGCTTGAGGACCGCCGAGACCTCGGCCGCGGTCCTCGGGAACACGGCGACGGCCGGCATCCGCCTGAAAACGGCGGTCGCGTCGAACGAGTAGGGGATCAGGTCCTCCCGCTCGGTGAGCACGTTCTCGCGCCCGAGAAGCGTGATGAGTACGTCGATCATTCGGGCGTCAGAGCTTCGGGACCGGCGGCAGGGTGGGCGCCGCCCACGTGTTGGCGGCGGTTGCGTTCATCCGCCTGCGGTACACGGTGTCGCCGCAGGTCGCGTACAGCGTGTCGAACCTGGCTCCGCCGAAGCAGACGCTGGCCGGCCGGCCCGCCGGCGTCGGGAGGATGGCGTTCACCCGCCCGGCCTGGTCGCACACCTGGATCCCCAGGCCCGTGGCCACGTAGAGCCAGCCGGCCTCGTCGCAGCACATCCCGCCGGCATGGCTTGCGTCCTCGGAATCGGCCGTGTGCAGCCAGAAGTAGCGCTGCCTGTCGCCGAGCGTGCCGTCGGGCTGGACCTGGTAGCTGTAGATCCAGTGGGAGCCCCCGTCGGCGACATAGAGGAGCGACTGGTCCGGCGAGAGCGTGACGCCGGTCGCCGACCCGAGGCCCGAGTCCACGATGCTCTTGGTCCCGTCGGGCCGCACGAGCCACACGCGGCCCTCCACCTCGGTCACATAGAGGTTTCCGTTGTGGGCCGCGGCAAGGTCGCCGGCGGCCAGTCCGTAGGCGACGGCGGGCGACGGGACCTTGCTGTCGCGCCGGTAGGCGATGACGCCGTTCCGGTCGGCCGAGTAGAACCTGCCGTCGGGGCCGAGCCGGACGACAGCGCGACCCGGCGCGCTCGGGTAGAATATCGCGCCCTGCGCGTCGAATGCGGGCGCGCTCGCCGCGGGGGCCAGGTGGGCCTCGACCTGCCAGTCCTCGCCCGGCAGCAGGATCGCCTTGAGCGCCCCGTTGCGCGACTCGCCCCTGGCGACCGGCTTCGGCCAGTCCTTCCAGAGCCACCGGAGGGCATCGGGGAGGATGGAGGCGATCTGCCTGCCGGAATGCGCCCCGTCGCCCCACACATGGGTCACCTCGTAGCCCGAGAATTCCAGCGCGCGCTCCATCGTCTGGTTCGCCATCCACCAGTCCCCCCCGTAGATGTTCAGGTCGCCCGAGCCGTCCTGGAGGAAGACGCGTATCGGCTTCGGCTCGTACTTGCGGATGAGCGCCGGGTAAACCTCGCCGCCCCGGAGGCCGACGTAGGTCCCGATGGCGCTCAGCACCCGGCTGAACGCCTCGGGGTGTTCCCAGGCGGCGGTGAACGCGGCGATCGCCCCGCTGCTCGAGCCCGCTATCGCCCGGTCGTTGCCCGAGTGGGAAAGGCGGATCGGCCGCCCGTCCGCCGTCGCCTTCGTCTCGACCTGCGGTAGGACCTCATCCAGGAGCAGGCGGGAGTAGGCGTCGCCGAGCCCGTCGTATTCAAGGCTGCGGTTGTACCGGGCGAGCGCGGTCGCCGGGTCACGGGCCCCGACGACGCCCGGGGTTATGAAGACTCCGATCATGACCGGGACCTCCTTGCGGGCGATCAGGTTGTCGAGGACCACGGGGGCGTTCCACTGGATCCCGTCCTGGCTTATGTAGACGCAGGCGGGCGTGGCCGGATCGTATTGGCGGGGGACGTAAACTGCGACATGGCGCGTCGTGCCCGGGAACACCCGCGAGCTGGAAAAGTCGAACTTGATGATCTCGCCCTGCGGGACGCCGGGCTGGACCGCCGAGTCGGGGCCCGGGACGTAGCTGTCGGGGGGGGTGGCGCCGGCGGCGAGGGCCCCAAAGGGGATGAGGAGGATGGCCAGGGCGGAGGCGGGGATGACGTTCATTTTCGGGGGTTTGGACGAACTGGAACCTGCTCCCTTTTTCCGCGGCTGTGAACCAAAACCTGCGGGCGCGGGGCCTCCGGTCGACAGGTCCCCTGCGACAATAGTGACCTCGGGGCGGCAACCACTGGGACGTTTTGACTGTCAGTGACCCACTCCCCCCGGGAAGCCCCGCTGCGGCGCCGGAAGGCCGGCGTTGGCCTGTCACCTGCAAGGGGGAACCAATGGATTCCAACAACCTCACCCAGATGTCGCGCCAGGCCGTCACCGACGCGCAGGCGGTCGCCCGTCGCCTCAACAACAACGAGGTCGACACATGGCACCTCCTGTCGGCGCTCCTGGCCCAGGAAAACGGCATCATCCCGGGCCTGGTGGACAAGATGGGGCTGTCGTCGAGCGCGCTCCAGCTGGCGGTCGACCGCGAGCTCGAGAAGGTCCCGAAGGTAACGGGGAGCGTCGACACGTCGAAGATCTACGTGACGCAGGCCGTGAACGACGTCCTCACCCGCGCCGAGAAGGAGTCGAAGTCGCTCAAGGACGAGTTCGTGAGCGTGGAGCACCTCTTCCTCGCGCTGATCGACCTCGGCAAGCCCGAGGCCATGAAGAAGCTCTTCAAGAGCTTCGGGCTCGACCGCGCGAAGGTGCTGGCCTCGCTGAAGGAGGTCCGCGGGAGCCAGAGGGTGACGACCGACAACCCCGAGGCCACCTACCAGGCCCTCGAGAAGTACGGCGTGGACCTGGTCGACCGCGCGAAGAAGGGCAAGCTGGACCCCGTCATCGGGCGCGACGACGAGATCCGGCGCACGATCCGGATCCTTTCCCGGAAGACGAAGAACAACCCGGTCCTGATCGGCGAGCCGGGCGTCG
>PMSP01000029.1 GCA_003168315.1 Opitutaceae bacterium | reverse complement strand
TGAACCAGGCATCCGCGGCCTGTTCCGGTTCAGGCCGGAGACCGCGCAGCCGCTGAATGAGCTGGTGGAAGTCCTGCTGCGGGAGCCGAACACCTTGACCAGGGGTGAGCGGGAGCTGATCGCGTCCTATGTGTCGTCGCTGAACGAGTGCAAGTACTGCTGCTCGTCGCATTCGGCCTACGCGGCGGCGCAGCTGCGCGAGCTGCTCGCCAAGGAGTCGCTCAAGGAGACGCGCGCGGCCTATTTCCCAACGGCGACCGGCTACGTGGACGCCGTCGACACGGGCTGGGACAACACGAGGATCCTCGCCGGCGGGATCAACAACCCCTCCGTCTATGACAGGGTCGGCGAGGGGGTCATGGTGTCCCAGCTGATCACGGACTTCGGGCGCACCCAGAACCTGTCAAAGGGCGCGAAATCCCAGGTGCGCGCCGCCGCCGAGGGGGCCGAGGCCAGCCGCGAGCAGATACTCCTCAATGTCGAGGCGAACTACATCGCCACCCTCCAGGCTGAGGCGATCCTAGGAGTTGCCAGGCAGACCATCGGGACCCGCCAACTCCTCGTGGACCAGGTGAGCGCGCTGGCCAAGAACCAGCTCAGGTCCGAATTGGACGTCAGCTTCGCCCAGGTCGCGATGGGCCAGGCGGAACTCCTGCTTCAGAGGGCCCAGGGCGACGCGGACAGCGCGATGGCGTCGCTTGGGGCCGCCCTTGGCAGGAGGGACACGGTCCAATTCGCGTTGCAGGACGACAAGCGCCAGCCGCAGCCGCCCCAGGACCTGGAGGTCCTTGTCGCCGCCGCGCTCAGGCAGCGGCCCGACCTCCTCAACCTTCGGTACCAGCGAGACGCGGCGCTCAGCGTGGCCTCCGCCGCAAAGGATGAAAACTATCCCACGCTTGCCGCGGTGGGCGTCCTCGGAAATTCGTTCGCCGAGGACTCGCACCTGCCGGACAAGTACGCGGCGGCGGGGGTCCAGCTCACCGTACCCATATTCGAGGGGGGCGCCGTCGCCGCGCGCCAGCATGAGGCGGAAATCAGGGCAAAGGTCGCCGCCGAGGGCCTGCGCGAGGCGGAGGACAACGCCGTGCGGGACGTGCGCCTTTCGCTGGTCGCCACGCAGACAGCGTACAGGACCCTCACGACTACAGAAGAGCTTCTCAGGAACGCGTCGCAGGCCCTCGAGCTGGCGCGCGCGCGCTACAAGGTCGGCAGCTCGTCGATCGTCGAGATGAGCGAGGCCCAGCTCAACCAGACCGAGGCCGCGATTGCCTATGCGAACGCCGCATACGGCGAGCGGATCCAGTCCGCGGTGCTCGACTACCAGACCGGCACACTGCGTTAGGCCGCGCCCCTGGGGCCGGAGGCGGGCGCCTTGGGGGGAAGAGGCTATATATTTTGGGATTTCGATTTAAAAGGTTGATTTAGATGACATGACGCGGACAGCTTGGCGCCAAGGTGCCAACCTGTCCGTGTCATTTCATCGAGTTTGGCCAAGCGGTCTGCGCATTGCTGGGCAGCAAATAATAAACTTCTGCAAGCCCTCAGAGAGAAACACGGCGCCCACCCTGGCGCGGTTGAAAACAACCGAGCAGCCAGGCGCGGCGAAAAGTCATTTTTTAGCGGCTATGCTTCGCGAGCCACCTATTTCTTGTCGGTCCTTTCCGGACCTCCAGTCCAATAAAGTCCGAGATACCATACAGTGTAACGCTTCCCGGAAATGGAGCGCCCCAAACTGAAGAGCAGGTTGAATTTCTCGGTAAACTTGAGATAGCCGCCGGCATTGGCTAACTGGGTGGCACGGCCGAAGGTCGGATCGGCGGGCTGCTCGAAAATCTCCGTGCCGAGGGTCAAGTACTTGCCAAGGTCGCGCTGCACCAAAAGGCCCGCAAAGCCTTGGTTACTTTCGCCCGGCGCGGAATTGAGCGCCACGCCTCCGCCGCCGTCAATCGTCCACGAACCCCAGCTCTTTTGAAGCCAAAGGGGGAGGCGGTACCACGTTTTCCCATTACCCAGCTCTCGTGCCCCACTACCGGTCGCAAGTTCTGCCATGGGGAAAATCCCAACTTCAGGGCGGTAATCGGTCTCCTCGATGAAACGGTATTTGACGCCGATTTCCGTGTCCCCGTATCCGGAGGTCCATCCGGAACCCGGTGTGGAGATATTGGCTTCCGGCGTGACCAGATGAAGCTGTGTATTGGGAGCCACGCCGTAATTGAATTCAAAGGCCGGCCCTGAAATAAAATTCGCCTCCGCCGTCCGCTCGCCTTGTCCAAAAGTATAAAATTCCCAATGATTCAGGTCCACTGGGTCGGGATCGTCCGTTAGGAAAGGGGGGCCGGCCTGCAAGCCGACGGCCGAGCCCAGGAGTAAGAGAATGACCAATTGAGTTCGGCTGGGCCAAGGGCGGTTGTCGAGTTCGGGCATCGCAGGAGTGACTTGGTTAATATTTTGGGGATACCTCGCCTTGTAGTTCGCGCAGTCGCGCGCGTACCTCGGTCAGTGTTTTCCGGCCAGCGGCGGTAAGTCGGTAACGTCCGTCCCGGGACCGGCTAAGCCAACCGAGCCGAACCATCCGCCCCAAGAGAGGATAGAGCGTGCCAGGACTAACACGGTAGCCGTGCTCTCGCAGCTCTTCCAACATCCAGTTACCGACAATAGGGGTTTCGCCCGCATGATGCAGGATGTGGACCTTCCAAAGCGGTCGGAGAATTTCCCTCTCTATTGCCGATTGCAATCTTACGCTCACCGTTTAGCTGCCGCACCCGGACCGGTGAAATCAACCCAATAAATCGGTTTGGTTGCTTCAGTCACAAATCCGCCATCAACCCTTTAAATCGAAGACCGTATATTTGTTTAGGCCAATGACTTAGCCGGAGGAGCGTTTTCACCCGATTGCGGCCGATGAGGAAATGGACGCCCGGCTGCGGGGTAGTTGCGTGCAATCGTAGAAAGCGGAAAACGTAAGGATCAGGGTCCGAACTTCTTCACGGCTTCGTCACGGCGGCGACACGCAACCGTAACACGGGCCAGCGATAACAGTGGCGAACCGAAAACCACACCCTGATCCACACCATGCTTCACAAGACGTCCCGTATATTTCTCGCAGCGTTTTCCGCTGCAGTTTTAACCGCAGGCTCGGCCTTCGCCCAGCAAGATACCAACAAGGCGCTGATCGATCTTCTCGTTAAGAAGGGCGTCCTCAGCCAGCAGGATGTGACCGATCTCCAGGCCGAGCTGGCCGCGTCCCAGGCTGCGACCCAACCGGCCTCACAGCCGGGATCACCCACTGTGGCCCAGTCCACGACCACCAACACGGTGGTGGTTTCCCAGGCGACCGGAGGCGCGCCGGGCTACAGCGGCGCCGGGAGCGGGGGTGTTCCCGTCACCGGCTCGGCAAGCTCGCCGATGTCATTTAGGATCGGAATTGCCGACTTCACGCCGTTCGGCTTCGTGGATTTCACCGGTGTCTATAGAAACGAGAACACCGGCGGAGCGATCGGCTCCAGCTTCGGCAGCGTTCCCTTCAGGAATAGTTCGACCGGGCAGCTGTCCGAGACGAAGTTCAGCGCGCAGAATTCCCGCATCGGCCTCCGGATCGACTCTCAGGTGAACGGCACCAAGGTCCTCGGCTACCTCGAGACGGACTTCCTCGGCAACGCCGCCTCGAACCTCTACGTGACGAGCAACGCGGACACGCTGCGCTTGCGCAACTACTTCGTGGACCTGAGGAACGGGCCCTGGGAATTCCTCGCCGGCCAGGACTGGAGCCTCCTGACGCCCAACCGCCGCGGGATTTCACCGCTGCCCTCCGACGTGTTCTATTCGAACGACATGGACACGAACTACCAAGCCGGCCTCACCTGGGCGCGGCAGCCGCAAGTGCGCCTCACCTACCACGCCACGAACCAGTTCGCCCTGGCGCTTTCGGTCGAGAACCCCGACCAGTATGTCGGCACCGGCGTCGTGCTGCCCTCGGCCTTCACCGCGTCCGAAGTCGACACGACCGCAGCCTCGACCCAGCCGAACGTTTTCCCGGACGTCATTGGCAAGGCGGCCTTCGACACGAAGGATATAACTGGCCTTCCCTGGCACTTCGAGTTGGCCGGCGTCGCCAGCTCCTACAAGATCAACACCTACACCTCGGCCATCAACTCCGATGCGACGGAGGAGGGCGGTGGCGTCTCCGGAGGGGTGAATCTTGAGATGTTCAAGGGCCTTAACTTCATCGGGACGGGCTTCTACAGCTACGGCGGGGGTCGCTACCTGCAGGGCCTGGCCCCCGATTTCATCATCAAGGCGCCCGACGCAAACGGGGCGTACAGCATCGGGCTCGTGAAGGCCTCCTCGGCGATTCTGGGTCTCGAGTACACCGTGGCGCCCGCGGACACCGTGTCAGCGTACTGGAGCAGGATAGACATCGGGCAGCGGTATAACAAGCTCTCCAACGGGACCTATGTCGGCTATGGATACCCGGGCTCGTCCAGCTCCAACAACAAGGACATCGAGGAGCTGACGCTGGCCAACACCTACACGTTCTGGAAAAACCCGGCGTACGGCGCCCTCCAGCTGATTGGCCAGGTCTCGTACGTGGAACGCGAGCCGTGGTACGTCGCAGCCGGCCAGCCGAGCAAGGCAAACATGACGATGGTCTTCCTGGACCTGCGCTACGTTCTGCCCTGAGCGTCACGCAACTCAATTCGCAAAAAGCCGCCACCCGATCCCTCGGGTTGGCGGCTTTTTGCGTCGCGAGCGGTGCCGCCGCCAGGCAGGCGACCCCAATACCCTTCAGGATCGCAGCTTCCGGCTGAGAATCTCCCGGACCGCGGCCTCCTCAGCCCCGTCACTGCGTCGCTGTGTTGGACGCTACGGGTTTCGGATCGTGCGAGCGATTTGGGTTCGGGCTGAAGAGCAGCACCGGCCCGTTGCTCTGTGAGACCACGATGGAAGGAATCCCCTTTTGTCCGGGAAGCACCAGGGCCACTGCAGCGCGCGTGTCGCCCGGCGCGATGAACCCGCTCTGCCAAGCGGGCACCGGGGTGAGGCCGCCATGGCCATCGCCCTTCAGGAGCAAGCTGATGCCGCCGTCGAAGCGCCCCGTTGAGGGCTCCGGTCCAAAGTTGTTCCCGACGCAGTAGACATCGAGGTGGCCGTCACCGTCGAGGTCCCTCACGACTATCCCGTTTATGGGCGAGATCTGGGCCATGCTCGGGAGCGGCTTGAATTCGAACGTTCCGTCTGCCTTCTGAAAATAAATTCCGCTCGCCAGCTCCGTTGCCTCGTAGCACTGCGCCTTCGAGAGATGCTCAGCAGGGAAGATGTCCGCCACCGTCGCACGCGCGTAGGACTCGTAGGTCGGGAATTTCTTCGGGATCCACGGGAAGACGTAGGCCATCTTGCTGCGCCCGCGAATGGGATAAAGCTTTCCGTCCTCATACTGCGCCTCGACCAGCTGCTCGCGACCGCTTCCGTCGAGGTCGCCGGAATACAGGACCGTGGGCTCGGCGAGGCTCGCGTGATACTTCGTGTTGAGGCCCACGTTTCCGCAGATCAGCGCAAGGCGGCCGTCGCCCTTCAAATCGGCCACTGCGAGCGCGCTCCACCAGCCGGTGCGCTGGGCCAGCCCAGCCTTTGTGGTCCAGTTCTCAAGCCCGTGCCCGGTGTTATGAAAATAGATGATGGGGCCCCACTCCGTCGCGAGAAAAAGGTCGGGCCGACCGTTGTGGCCGATGTCCGCCCAGACCGCCGCGGTTACCATTCCGATGTTCCTGAGCCCTGGCGCCAGCTGGTCGGTCACGTCTATGAATTTCCCGCCGACGTTGCGGTACAGGAAGCTGCGCGGGGATTGCGGCCAGTGTCCGGGGACGACGCGCCCGCCTACGAACAGGCCGACCCTGCCCGAGCCCTCGAAGTCAGCGGCCGCGGCAACGGATGT
Organism: Opitutaceae bacterium; assembly: GCA_003168315.1. Taxonomy (GTDB): domain Bacteria; phylum Verrucomicrobiota; class Verrucomicrobiia; order Opitutales; family Opitutaceae; genus Palsa-1447. The sequence goes on along the minus strand of PMSP01000029.1, from coordinate 89 downwards.
CGACTCGCCGTCAGGAGGAAGCGTTCCTTGGGGAGCGAGTCTGAAGTGGCCCTTCCCGTCATTGAGGTAGAGGCGGTTGTTCAGCGCCG
>PMSP01000007.1 GCA_003168315.1 Opitutaceae bacterium | reverse complement strand
GCCCGGGCAAACCTCCACCTTGCCGAGACGACTGACGTGCGATGGAGGGCCCTACTCAAGACGGCTTCAGTATCGGAGCAGGAAGCGGCCGAGAAGGCGGCAGGCCGCGAGGCTGCGGCCGCGAGCGTTGACTCGGACCGCGCCAATATGCGGCGACTGCAGGAGCTCGTATCCTTCCAGCGCGTCATCGCACCCTTTGCTGGCACGATCACCACGCGTGCGGTTGACATCGGGGACCTCATCACGGTCGGCAGCGGCAGCAGGGAGCTGTTCCACATCGCCCAGACCGACAAGCTTCGCGTCTATGTGCGGGTCCCAGAATCCCACGCGCCCGGTATCGAGCGCGGACAGACGGCCACACTGACTACCCCGGCAAGCCCCGGCCGCGAATTTGCCGCAACCGTGTCTGCCACGTCTGAGGCGATTTCAACGGCCTCCCGGACGCTGCTCGTGGAGCTGGACGTGGGGAACGGGAAGCACGAGATCCTGCCATACAGCTATGGCGAGCTCAGCCTGAGGGGCAACAACGCCGGCAAGGTCCTTGCATTACCGTCAAACACCGTGCTGTTTCGGGCGCATGGGCTGCAGGTCGGCGTCGTCGGACCGGACAGCAAGGTCGAGCTGCGCCCCGTCAAGGTCGGCCGCGACTTTGGGCAGACCGTCGAGATCCTCGCGGGCGTGACCCCGGCCGACCGCGTCATCGTCAACCCGACCGACTCGCTCCTCAGCGGCACCCGGGTGCGAGTCCAGGATTCGCCGACAACTCTGGCGGCAGACTGACCATGAGGCCGCGGACCCCACACGAGGACGAGGGCACGGGGCGGCGAGTCCCGGCGAGGCGCGCGCGCATGGCGGCCGTGGCCACCATGGTTCTGGTCGCGGCGCTGGCGCTCCTCTGCGGGTGCGCCGTCGGGCCTGATTATAAGCGTCCCGACGCAACCGTTATCCCCCCCGCCTATGCCGGCGAGAACAGCGGCTGGAAGGTGGCCCGGCCCCAAGCGCAGCTGCCCAAGGGCAATTGGTGGGAGGTTTTTGGGGACCCGCAGCTCAACGCACTTGAAGGCGATGCCTCCGCTTCAAATCAGCAGCTCAAGGTGGCGGTCCAGCAGTTTGCTGAGGCCCGGGCGGCCTTGGCCTTCACGCGGGGCGGCCTCTACCCGGATCTCGCGCTCTCCGGGCAGTACACGCGCCAGCGCACCTCTCCCAACTCGCCCCTTTCGACGACGGGCCTGCCCCTTGGGCAATCGAGCACCTACAACAACTTCGCGGTGCCGGTGGACCTCAGCTACGAATTCGATCTCTGGGGGCGTGTGCGCCGCAGCGTCGAATCCGCCGAGGCCCAGGCCCAGGCAAGCGCCGATGACCTCGAGGCCGTCAGTTTGGCGGTCCAGGCCGAGGTCGCATCCGATTATTTCAATCTCCGGACGCTGGATTCCGAGCAGGCCGTGCTCCGCTCGAGTGTCGATGTCTTCAGCAAGTCGTACGGACTGACCGTTGACCGTCGGGCCGGCGGGGTGGCCACCGACCTTGAGGTTGCCCAGGCGGAGACGGTGCTCAAGACCACGCAGGCCCAACTGCCGGAGGTCGCACTGGCGCGGGCGCAGTTCGAGCACGCACTGGCGCTGCTGACCGGTAGGACGGCCTCCCAGTTCAGCATCCCGGAGAGCGCCGGTGTCGCGGCGCCGCCGACAATCCCGGCCGGCCTCCCCTCCGAGCTGCTGGAGCGCAGACCGGACATCTCGGCGGCCGAGCGCCGTATGGCGGCGGCCAACGCGAACGTCGGCGTGGCCGAGGCGGCCTTCTTCCCGTCATTCCAGCTGAACGGGTTTGCGGGCGTCGACAGCGTCAACACCGGCAATCTCCTTAGTTTATCCAGCGGCGTGTGGGCCCTGGGCCCTTCCCTGACTTTGCCCCTATTCGAGGGTGGCAAGCTTCGCGCGGGCTTGAGCTCCGCTACGGCTGCGTACCTCGAGCTTGTCGCCAGGTACCGGCAGACGGTCCTGACCGCCTATTCGGAGGTCGAGGACAGCCTTTCGGCCCAGAACCTCCTCTCCAGCCAACATGAGGCGGAACGGGAGGCTCTGGTCGCGGCCCGCAGGCAGCTGGAGCTTGCAAACAACCGTTACCGAGACGGCCTCGTCACCTACCTCGAGGTAGCGACGGCCGAGAGCACCGAGCTGAACATCGAGTTCAGCACCGTGCAGATTCGCGGCCAACAGCTCGTGGCGGCAGTCAACCTCGTGAATGCGCTTGGCGGTGGGTGGCAGGACCCGATTCAGGACCGGCGACAAAACGGACCGTCGTCGATCGGACAGCTTTCCCGTGACGCCTCACGCCCGCTGGCGATGGGCCAAAGCCAGGCCGACAATCAGTGAGCAGCTGTAAATCTCTGAGAACTTAGGAAACAGAAATATCAACGGACATAGAAATGGAGACACTCGGTAATATGAATACGAAGCAACTTGGAAACTCGGACCTATTCATCACGCCCGTGGGCTTTGGCTCATGGGCCATCGGCGGCGCCGGATGGCAATTCGGCTGGGGACGGCAGAGCGACGACGACTCGGTCGCGGCGATCCACAGGGCGCTGGAATTGGGCGTTAACTGGATCGACACAGCGGCGGCCTATGGTCTCGGCCACTCGGAAGAGGTGGTGAGCCGGGCCCTCTCGGATTGGCCCGGTAAGCGCCCGCTGGTGTTCACAAAGTGCGGGCTGCGCTGGGACGCGAAGGGCCAGGTCAGCCGTGTCCTCAATGCGGCCTCCATCCGGAAGGAGTGCGAGGACAGCCTTCGCCGGCTTAACGTTGAAGCCATTGACCTTTACCAGATCCACTGGCCGGTAGACGATGCGCATGAGCTTGAGGAGGGCTGGGGTGCGATGGCTAATCTCAAGCGCGAGGGGAAGGTGCGTTGGATCGGGGTTTCGAATTTCAACGTCTCGCAGCTGAAGCAGGCGCAGGCCATTGCTTCGGTCGCCACCTTGCAGCCCCCGTATTCCCTAGTGCATCCCGAAGTTGAGGCCGAGATGCTCCCCTATTGTGAGGGCGAGGGAATCGGCGTGATAGTCTACTCACCCATGGCATCCGGATTGTTGTCGGGTGCGATGACGCGGGAGCGGATCGCCGCGCTTGCCGATGACGATTGGCGCAAACAGCACCCCGACTTCAAGGAGCCGCGACTAACCTCCCATCTCGCGTTGGTTGAGCGGCTGCGGGAAGTCGGTAGGCGCCGCAACTGTTCGCCCGGTGCTGTTGCCGTCGCCTGGACTCTGCGCAATCCCGCAGTAACGGGAGCCATCGTCGGAGCCCGTAAGCCTAAGCAAGTGGCGGACATCGTCGCGGCAGCGGAACTTCAACTCACGGAATCGGACGTCGGCGATATCGAGGCCGCAGCCGAGCTCTTGGCATAATTACAAAACGGAGGCCAAAATGAAAATTGGATTCATCGGATTGGGTATCATGGGCAGCCGAATGGCGGCAAACCTTCGAAAGGCCGGCCATACCGTGGTCGTCCACAATCGGACTCGCGAAAAGGCGGAGCATCTGCTCTCCCTCGGCGCTACATGGGCCGCATCTCCAGCCGATGTGGCATTGGAGGCCGATACGGTCTTCACGATGCTCGCTCCCCCCGAGGCCGTCAGGCAGGCGGCCTTAGGGAAGGACGGGTTCCTCAGGGCCCTTGTACCCGGGCGGCTGTGGGTCGACTGCAGCACGGTAGATCCTTCCTTTTCTAGGGAGATGGCGGGAAAGGCGCTGGAAAGCGGCATTCGGTTCCTGGACGCCCCGGTGACGGGATCGAAGGGCTATGCGGCGGAGGCGAAGCTCGCGTTCTGGGTTGGAGGTGCAGCCGCCGATCTGGAGGCGTGCAGGCCGCTGCTCGAATGCATGGGAAACAAAGTCGTTCACTGCGGAGGTCAAGGCATGGGCTCTTCCCTCAAGATGGTGATGAACCAGATGCTGGGAACCGTGATGGCAGCCTTCTCCGAGGGTCTGGTTCTCGGCGAGACCCTCGGCCTGCCCCAGAAGGCGCTGCTTGATGCTTTGCTGGACGGGGCCGCCGGCGCGCCTTTCCTCAAGCTTAAGCGCGAACGAATCGAGGCGGCCAATTATGAGGCTGCTGATTTTTCAATGCGCTGGCTGCATAAGGATCTGCACCTTGCTGCGGTCAGCGCCTATGATTCGGGCGTCGCCATGCCTGTGACAAACGCGGCGAAGGAGGCCTACGGCC
>PMSP01000249.1 GCA_003168315.1 Opitutaceae bacterium | reverse complement strand
CACCGCCTCGAGATAACCGAGGGAGCCCTCTATCCCCCCGATTCGAATCCCGAATGGGCCTCCCGAGGGGCCGCGTCCCTGAGGAACCTGCGGGACACCGTTGAGGTGCGCCTGGACGGCCGGGTCGTCCTCCACGCCGAGCACCCGCTCGACGCCTCCCCGCAGCGGGAGGTCGTCGTCGGGCGCAATGATGCCAGCGCCAAGGACTGCCTGCGCGTCTTCGGCGGGCAGCTGGGCGAGGTGCGGAGGGCGGCCTGGTGAGCGCGCGGGGCCGTCCCGGCCGGGTGCTCCTCGGGCTCCTCGCGCTGGCCACCGGGATTTCGTTCCTGCTCGTGGTCCACAACTACGGGCTCGATATCCTCCCGGACCGGAGGGTGCCCATTCCCGCGGCCGCGATCCTGCCGTATTCGGAGGCAGGGACCTTCGGGTACGCCACTGCGTTCACGGCCAGCGAGCCGGACCGGTGGCCGAGCATGCGCAGCCGCGTTGAATTCTTCGAGGACGGCCACGCCTACCCGCTCAAGGTCCACAACGTGGACAGGGTCTACCTTGTCGGAGGAGCCTGCTTCGCCCACCTGCCCGGCCGGGTCGTGTTTTCCGCAACGGACAACTCCGACCCGCGAACGAACGGGCGCAGCTACTCGCTGACGACGCCGGTCCTCTACCGCCCGGCCGTGGGCGTGACGGCGATGCTCGTTTTCCTGGCATGCGTCGTTGCCTGGTACGGGCTCGCCGGCGCGTCCGCGCGGGTTGGAGTTTCGCCGCGCGGCGTCCCTCTTTGGAAATGGCATCTCCTGGGGGCGTCGGCGCTGTTCCTCCTGGGATTGTACCTGAACACGGGGACCCTCGCGCCCTACGCCAACACCTGCGCCCCCATGGTCGTCACGCCGGGAAACGGATACCCGTACAACCAGGACAACCCGCATTTCCGGGTGCTGTTCGACTTCGTGGACGGAAGGGACCGCTCGGTCTGGGACCACGCGATCCTGCTGCGCCGTATCCTGTTCCCCGTCCTCGGCTGGCCGCTCATGAAGGTCTTTGGCTTCGAGATCGGGGGGACGCTGACGAGCCTCGCGCTCAACGTCGCGGCGTTCGTCGCCGCCCTTGTCCTGATGCGCCGCTGGATCGGCGAGCGGGCGGCGGTCTTCGCCGGCTGGATCCTGGCCCTCTATCCCGGGGCCGCCTACTGGGCCGGGATGCCCTATTCCTATGCTCTCATCTTCCCGGGCAGCCTCCTCCTCATGATGGGGGTCTGGCGCCTCGCCTCGGGGATCGCCGGGTGGCGGCTGGCCGCCCTCTCGCTCGCGATGGGCATCGTCTACCTGGGATACGATCTGGCTGCGTTCTATGTCCCGGCGACCGTGATCGTGCTCGCCTGGCGCCGCCGCCTTGGCGCCGCCGCCGTCTCGGCCGTCCTCCAGATGATCCCGCAGGCGTGCTGGATCTTCGCCCTCGGCCACGTTTTCGGCCAATCCCTCGAGAACAACAACAGCGGGATATACCGCTCCGTGATACTGTCCTACCTCCATCCCGGCGACCTTGCGGGGTGGTGGGAGCAGGCGACCCGGGCGCCGGGCTACGGCTTTGACGTCTTCTTTGCCGCAAACTTCATTTTCCTGCCGGCGCTCTTCCTCTTCGTGCTCGCGGTGAACCCGCTCACCTCGCGCGCCAGGTTCCATGTCGCCGAGCTGGCGCTCCTCGCCGCGGCCCTCGGGCTTTTCCTTGCCGTCAACCTCCCGCCAAGCCCCGGGGGAGGCTGGGTGATGAGCGGGACGTGGATCTCGAGGCTTTACCAGCCGGGCTTCCCCGCTCTCGTCCTGTTCATGGCCCGTTGGTGGCAGGGTCTTCCGGCGCTCACGGCCACGCGCAGGGCGTTGGTCACCTGCGCGCTGGCAGGCGCATCCGTCGGCAACGCCCTGGTGGTCTTTGGCCCTGTCCTTGACAACCCGGGCAGGTTGTCCGAAGCCGCGTTCTACGGGTTCTACGACCACACCGACGCCCATTTCATCTACGAGTCGACGCTCGCCACCCTCGGCCGCCGGCCGCTCGGTTTTGCGCGGCCCGGGGCCTCCGAGGTCGCGACAGTCCGCAGCATCACGGAAATCCAGGCGCAGCTTGCGTCCGCCCGCTCGACCCTTGCCGGCCTGCGGCAAACGGTGGCGTCCAACCGGGCGGCGCTTGTCGCCAACCAGGCCGAGTGCCGCAAAGTCGGACGGGCCCTGGCGGAGGAGCTCAGCACCCTGAACGCCGTCCGCCTCGACGTCCGCGTGCGAAGGGGGGAGATCACTGCGGAACAGGCGCGGGCCCAGGCGAAGGGCTGGCAGGAATATGTCTCCCCATCGCTGCGCGCCCTCCTTGAGGGGCCCGTGACTCCGGTCCCCGCTTCCCCGCCGGAGCCCACTGCGTGGGTCCAGGTGGACATGCAGGCCGCCATCTCCGCGGAATCCGCCGAGCTCGTGGGACTCCAGCATGAAATCCTGCAGACGCAGGACGGGCTAAGGACGGCGATCTCCGACCTTGCCGCGGCGCGGGACGAGCTCGGCCGCGCGCAGAGGGAGGAAGCCGCCGCCCGGCGACCCTAGGATTAGGCTGAAGGGTTCGTTCCGTTCCGGATCACGCCCTGGCCTTCTTCCGCGCGCTGGCACTCTTCACGACGAAGGGCGCGAGGAGGCCGGACTGGGACGCCGGGAAGCGGCCCGTGACGAGGACCCCCTCCTCGCGGTGCTCCTGCTCCTGCACATGCCCCAACGCGTGCAGCTTCGCGACAACATCGTAGCGGTCATGGGGCACGAGGAGCCGCACCGTCCCGAGGCTGTCGGCGATCATCTCGCGGCAGCGCTCCTTGAGCGCATCGATCCCGGCGCCGGTCCGGGCGCTCACGAAGAGGGCGTCCGGCACGGCCTGCCTCGCGGCACGGATCTCTATCGGGTCCGCAAGGTCGACCTTGTTGAAGACGTTGACGACCGGCCTGTCGCCGGCGCCGAGCTCCGCCAGCACGCTCAGGGTTGTCGCGCGGTGCTTCTCGAAGTGCGGGCTCGTGATGTCGACCACGTGGATCAGGAAATCAGCGACAAGCACCTCCTCGAGCGTGGCCTTGAAGGCCTCGACGAGGCCGTGGGGAAGGCGGCGGATGAACCCGACCGTGTCGGTGAGGAGGAGCTTCTGGTTTCCCGGGAGCACAAGCTGGCGGGTCGTCGGGTCGAGGGTGGCAAAGAGCTTGTCGACCGCGAGGACATCGGAACCCGTGAGCCTGTTCAGGAGCGAGGACTTGCCCGCGTTCGTGTAGCCGACGATCGAGGCCGTCGGAAGGGGCACGCGCACCCGGCGCGTCCGCTGGACGCCCCGTTGGCGGACAACCTGGGCGAGCTCCTGCTTCAGGTGGGCGATGCGGTCGCGGACGACGCGCCGGTCCTGCTCAAGCTGCGTCTCGCCCTCGCCGCCCATGGACCCCTTGCCCCGCTGCCTGGAGAGGTGGGTCCATGCCCGGGTCAGCCTGGGAAGGGAGTACTCCATCCGCGCAAGCGCCACCTGGAGGACGGCTTCCCTCGTGTGCGCGCGGTCCGCAAAGACCTCGAGGATGACCTCCTGGCGGTCGATGACCGCCATGCCTGCAAGTTCCTCCCAGTTACGCTGTTGCGCGGGCGAGAGCGCCGAGTCGAAGACGATCACCTCCGCGCCGTCCTCCTTTGCGAGCGCCATCATCTCCTCGGCCTTTCCCTTGCCGAGGAAGAGGGCGGGTGAGGGGGCCCGCAGCTTGACGAAGGCGCTCCGGACGATCGACAGCCCCAGGTTCTCGACGAGCTCGGTCAGTTCCGCCAGCAGCTCTTCCCCTTCGCCCTCGGGCATTTCCGGCGTCTGAACTCCGATCAGAAACGCGCGCTGCGCCTTGGGCAGGGTCGGGAGAAAATCAGCCATTTAAAGGATTGCGGTATAGATTCATGGGACATGGGCTTGCCGAAGCTCACCCTTCAGCGTACCCTTGCCTCCTATCATGGCAAACAAATGCCCCCCTGTTCGATCCTAGTCGTTGATGATGAACCCGGGATCCGGGAGCTCCTGTGCCTGATGCTTGAGGCGGCGGGGCACAGCGTTGTGTCCGCGGAGGACGGGATCCAGGCCCCGAAGGTGCTGGCCGCACAGCCCATCCAGGTGGTGATAACGGATCTCCTTATGCCCGAGAGGGACGGCCTCGAGTTCATCACCGAGATCCGCAAGAAGTTTCCGACCGTGAAGATCATCGCCATGTCCGGGGGCGGCCACATCGCGAGGGACTCGTACCTCAGGATCGCGAAGAATTTCGGGGCGCACGTCCTCCTGGAGAAGCCGTTCAGCCAGTCCGGGGTCCTCGGGGCGATCGAGGCGGTGCAGCAGATGCCGTAGCCGGCGTCGGGGCGCTGGATCAGTCGAGGAAGAGGACGCAGACCGGGATCGGCACGGAAACGGTTCCCGGGACCCGGGTCAGCCGGCCCGACTCCCCGTCGACCCGGAATGAGCAGAGCGTGTCCGAGTCCTGGTGGGCGCAGACGAGCCATTCCCCGCCCGGCGATATCGAGAAGCTGCGGGGCCCCTTGCCGCCGCAGGGGACGATCTCGACCGGTGTGAGCGCTCCGCTCGCCCCGTCGGCGGCGAAGACGGCGATCGTGTCCGGACCGCGGCCGGAACCGTAGACGAAGCGGCCATTCGGGTGGACGCACACTTCCGCGGCCGTGGCGTCCCCGCGATGGGCCGGGGGCAGCACCGAGACGGATCCCCTCGGCGACAGGGCGCCATTCGAGGCGTTGTAGTCGTAGGCCACGATAGTGCTATCGAGCTCGTTTATCGCATAGGCCCGCCTCCCGTCCCTGCCGAACGCGAAATGACGCGGACCGGCGCCCGGGGCGCAGGATACGAAGGGCGGGGCCCCGGGGACAAGGGCGACCGCGTCGCGGTCGATCTGGTAGGTGTAGATCCGGTCGAGGCCGAGGTCGCACACGATCGCGAAACGGCCGTCCGGCGAGAAATACGTCGAGTGGACATGGGAGGTGGTCTGCCGGGTCGGATGCGGCCCGCTTCCCGAATGGGTGACGATCCTGGGCGCGCCCAGGGTCCCGTCGGCGTTCAGCGGGATGGCGGCAGCCTGTCCCAGGTGGTAGTTGGCCGCGAGGGCCATGCGCCCCGCCGCGTCGACCGAGACGTGGCAGGGGGTGGGGCTCTTGTCGGGCTCCCTCTGCTGGACCGCAGTGAGCCGGAATTCCTTTCGGTCAATGCGGAACGAGGACGCCCATCCGGGGCCGGCGCAGACCGCGTAGAGGAACTGCCTGTCGGGCGAGAGGGCGAGGAAGGTCGGGTTCGGCGCGTCCGCAGCGACGACGGGGGTTCCGAGGGCGCCGCTCCCCCGGTCAAGGGAGAGCGAATAGATCCCGCGGCTCTTGCCCTTCGTGTACGTGCCGATGAACAGCCGGTGGCCGCCGAGGTTGTCGCCCATCCGTGAAAAGGAACGGGACGCGCGGGCGAAGACAAGCCGCCAGCGGAAAAAATTCAGGCGGCGTCGTCCGGGAGGCGGAGTGTCCAGAGGGCCGCCCCGAGCACCGGGGCGCCCGCGCAGAGGAGCGCGGTGCGGTAGTCACCCACCGGCGCCAGCCAGCCGAAGATCAGGGACGCGGCGGCCGCGGCGAGCCGCCCGATATTGTAGCAGAAGCCCGCCCCGGTCGTGCGAAGGAGCGTCGGGAAGAGGGGCGGCAGGTACATCGTGAANNGATGGCGACGACGTTCATCAGGAAGAACGCCGCGGACACGGACCGGGTCGCAGCCGCGGGCGCATACCCCGACAGTTCCAGGAGCCGGCGCAGGTGCTGCGGGTGCCAGAACTGGATCAGCCACCATCCCGAGAGGCTGAGGGCGCACACGGCGCCGGTGTTGAGCGTCACGGGTGCGACTTTTCCCCGGAAGAGGTCCGACAGCGCCGGCTTTGCCGGGTTCCGGCGTGCGGCCTCGCGCCATGCGTCGGACTCGGGAACCTGCCTGCGGATCCAGAAGACGAGGAGCGCGGGCGCGACGCCGATCAGGAACACCCAGCGCTCGGAGGGAGGGTGGGGCAGGAACTGCAGGAGGGTCACGAGCGCCGCGGCGATAACGATCCCCAGGTTGACCGCCGACTGGAGGACCGCGGACAGCATCGGCCTCCACCTGGCGGGCCAGGTCTCCGAAAGGAGCGCGGCCCCGACCGCCCACTCCCCGCCGATCCCGAGGGCGGCCAAGAACCGGAACAGCATCAGCTGCCACCAGGTCTGCGACAGCGCGCAAAGACCCGTGCAGAGCGCGTAGGTGAGGATGGTCAGGGAAAGCGCCCTGCTGCGCCCCAGCCGGTCCCCGAGCCTGCCGAAGAAGGCG
>PMSP01000148.1:372-3181 GCA_003168315.1 Opitutaceae bacterium | reverse complement strand
CCGACGGTTCGGCAGTACGAGTCGCGCAGCACGCCGAGGATGTCCCGCAGCTTCATCCGCGCGTGGCCGCCGAAGCCGCCGGTGGGGAAGTCGCGCTCCAGGTCCCACAGCGTCAGGCCGTGCTGGTTGATGTCCAGGTCAGGGTGCTTGCGCTGGCTAACGTCGAGCGGGTTGGTGTCGGCCATCAGATGACCGCGGACCCGGTAGGCGTGGATCAGCTCCTGGACCCGGCCGGACCTGGCCACCGCGTCCTCGTGCCCGGCCGGGAGGTCCTTGACCCAGCGGACCGGCTCGTACGGGATGCGCAGCGCGGCGAAGATGTCGTCGTAGAAGCCGTCCCCGCCGAGCAGCAGCTCGTGCATCTTCTGCAGGAACTCCCCGGACTGCGCACCCTGGATGATCCGGTGGTCATAGGTAGAGGTCAGCGTGACCGACTTGCTGATGGCCAGCTGGGCCAGGGTCTCCTCGGACGCACCTTGGAAAGCGGCCGGGTATTCCATCGCCCCGACCCCGATAATGCAGCCCTGGCCGGGCACCAGCCGCGGCACCGAGTGGACCGTGCCGATCGTGCCCGGGTTGGTGACGCTGATGGTGGTGCCACCGAAATCGGTGACCGCGAGCTTGCCTGAGCGCGCCTTGCGCACGATGTCCTGGTAGGACGTCCAGAACAGGCGGAAATCCATCTCTTCCGCGGCCTTGATGTTCGGCACCAGCAGCTGCCTGCCGCCGCTGGCCGTCGACACGTCGATGGCCAGCCCGAGGTTGACGTGATCCGGCTTCGCGATGGCGGGCTTGCCGTTCTCCTCGGTATAGGAGTCGTTCATCTCCGGCATCGCCGCCAGCGCGGCGAGAAAATCCTCGTCGAGCGGATAGCGCTCGCCGTAGATGCGGTCTTTCTCCGCCATCTCGCGTTCCAGCCGTCGGCGCTGCTCGGCGGCGTCGGTGAGCTCGGCAAAGCCGTTGGCGAGTTCGACGCCGCAGACATAGAGCTCGAAGCGCTCGGCGACGCGCGGATCTTTCCGCGACGTGCGCGCCAGCGCCGCCTGCTCGGCCAGCGACTGCATGAGCGTGCACTCCATCTCGGTGAACAGCCGGTTGTCGACGGGGTTGGCGACCGCGAGGACGCCGAAGAAGCGGTCGCGGAACCTCATCGGGACGGCGATCACGCTGCGGACCACGAGGTTCGGGTCGTCATGCTTGACGATCCTCGGGTCGGCGACGGCGTCGGCGACCAGCTCCCCGCGGCCGGTCTCCGCGACCCTGCCGGCGATCCCCTCCCCGACGGGGAACTCCTCCGAGCGCAAAACCTGCTCGATGAACTTGGCCCGCGTCGTCAGCTTGGCCTTGACGTGGTCGGCCAGCGGCCTGTGGGGCGGGAACAGGCCCTCGACGGCCACGCTTCGCATCATGTTGTTCGGGGTGCGCTCGAAGATGCAGGCGCTCAGGGCGCCCGTGCAGAGGATCGAGGCGTGCACGATCCGCTGGTGGAGCTCCTGGCGCGACAGGCCCTCCCCGAGCGCCTCGGCCATGAGGTGCATGAAGTCCAGGGCGCGCTGGCGGTCGTGGACGGCTTGGCTCCTCTGCTCCTCCCTCTCGTCGGACCCGGCCCTCAGCCGGTAGAGCGCGAGGACGAGCGCCCCGATGACCAGCAGCAGGCACGTGATTAGGAAATAGAGCATGAATGGGCCTCCGGCCGGACCGGGGCTCAGGGGCGGATTGAACAGGAGACTTCAGCCCTGCTCAACGCGGTTCTTCATGAAAACGAGTACGTCCTGGAACTTGCCACGGTTGGACTCGTCCGCCGACACGAGGTTCTCATGCGCCTCCAGCACGAGCCGGGCGTTCTCGAGCTCCCCGCGGTCCCCGCACACGAGCGGCGTGTCGCAGCCGTCGGCGCCGGAGGCGCCCTCGCTCGAGTCGACCGTGAGGAGCTTGTGGAGGCCGAGGTTGCGGACCAGCTCCAGGTTGCGCTGCCCCATCCGGGTCAGCACGAGGCTGCCCTTGGGCGAAGTCTTGCGCAGCTCCAGCGCGAATCCCGCCAGGACGCCGAGGAAGGTGCTGTCCATGCTGGTGCAGCGCAGGAAATCGATGACGAAGCGCGTCTTGCCGGCCTTAAGCATCTGGTTCACGAAGTCGCGCAGGCAGGCGCTGTTCAGGAAGCTGGCCCGCCCCTCGATCCGGATGACGACCGGGTCGGAGTAGGCGTCGACGAGATAAACCGGCTTTGCGGTCTCGGATATCACGTCTTGGAGAGGATTTGCCTCAGGACGTAGGGAAGGATCCCCCCGTGCTGGTAGTAGTCTATCTCGATGGGGGTGTCTATCCGGCACCGCACCGGGACGTCGAGGGTTTCGCCGGCCTTGCGGGTGACGTGCAGCATGAGGTCCTGCTGGGGCTTGAGCGACTGGCCGAGGCCGAGGACGCCGTAGGTCTCCGATCCGTCGAGCTTCAGGGTGGCGGCGGTCGTCCCCTCCCTGAACTGGAGCGGCAGGACGCCCATGCCGACCAGGTTGCTGCGGTGGATCCGCTCGAAGCTCTGGGCGACGACGGCCTTGACCCCGAGGAGGTTGGTGCCCTTCGCGGCCCAGTCGCGGGACGAGCCCGTCCCGTACTCCTGGCCCGCGATGATGACGAGCGGGGTCCCGCGCCTGCGGTACTCGGCGGCGGCGTCAAAGATCGAGAGCTTCGTCCCCTCGGGCTGGAGGAGCGTGTTTCCGCCCTCCTCGCCGCCCAGCATCAGGTTCTTGATCCTCACGTTCGCGAACGTGCCGCGCGTCATGACCCTGTCGTTGCCGCGGCGCGAGCCGTA
>PMSP01000148.1:0-321 GCA_003168315.1 Opitutaceae bacterium | reverse complement strand
CGAAGAACGGGGGCTCCTGGATGTAGGTGGACTTCGGGTCGAAGCCGTAGGTGTCGCCCGTCGACGACGGGATCTCGTTCCACTTCGGGTTCTGGGAGGCGAAGTCGGAATAGAGCTTCCTGTAGACCTCGGGCTTCAGGGCGGACTGCATCAGGTCCCTCACCTCGGCCAGCGTCGGCCAGATGTCGGCAAGGAAGACGTCCCTGCCGTCGCGCCCCGCGCCGAGGGGCTCCCGGGACATGTCGATGTCGACGCGGCCGGCGAGCGCGAACGCGACCACCAGCGGCGGCGACATGAGGAAGTTGGCCTTGATGTTCTGGT
>PMSP01000107.1 GCA_003168315.1 Opitutaceae bacterium | reverse complement strand
CTCGGCGGCGTCGGCCGGCACCGGCCGTTCGCGCTCCCGGCGGAGCCAGAGGTCATAGTGGGGTATCTTCGATGGCGGATTCAGGGCACCCGTCGGGCCGGGGGTGGGAACGCCCTTGTCCGCCACCGCCTGCTTCGCGGCCTCGATCTCGTCGATCCTCAGCTGGAGCCAGTCGGCGTAATCCTCGTACCCCGGCGCGACCCGCAGCGCGGCGAGCGCGGCGCGGGCCTCGGGCTCGAACCCGGCAAGATCCTCGAGCGAATTGTTGTCGAGCGCGCGCTGCAGGCGGACGGCGAACTGGTCCCACTGGTCCTTGGTCGGGAACTCATACTCCTCCTTGACCTCGGGCGGGGCATACTGGTCGAAGAGCTGCTGGCCCATCTTGTAGAGGTCATCGGCGCCTTCGGACGGCGTCGGGGTCGGGGGCTCGGCTCCCGCGGTGAGCACGCCGACGGCGAACCAGGAGATCCAGGGCAGGCGCATGGCCCCCGGAGCCTGCCCGGCAGGTCGCCGCGGGGCGAGCCCCGTCGGGCGCGCCTCCAATTCGCAAAACCCCGGCGCCTCGTCTAGGCTGGTTCCATGCAAATTGGCATAGACAGCTTCGCCGCCTCGATCCCCGACCCGGTAACGGGGATGACCCTCAGCCATGCCGAGCGCATGCGGAACCTCCTGGCCGAGATCGAGCTGGCCGACCAGGTGGGGCTCGACGTCTTTGGGATCGGCGAGCACCACAGGCATGACTTCCTCGACGCGTCGCCGGCCGTCATCCTCTCGGCCGCGGCGGCCCGGACGAGCCGGATCCGGCTGGCAAGCGCCGTCAAGGTGCTGAGCGCCGACGACCCGGTGAGGGTCTTCCAGGACTTTGCGACGCTGGACCTGATCTCCCAGGGCAGGGCCGAGATCGTGGTCGGCCGCGGCTCGTTCATAGAGTCGTTCCCCCTCTTCGGCCTTGAACTCGACGACTACGACGAGCTCTTTGCCGAGAAGCTCGACCTCCTTCTGAAGATTCGCGCCGATGAGCACGTCACTTGGTCCGGGCGGCACCGCGCGCCCTTGACCGGGCAGGGAGTCTACCCGCGGCCACTCCAGAACCCGCTTCCCATCTGGATCGGGGTGGGCGGGACGCCGCAGTCCTTCGTCCGCGCGGGCGAGCTCGGGCTGCCGCTCATGGTGGCGATCATCGGGGGCGAACCCCATCGGTTCCGGCCCCTGGTCGACCTCTACAGGGAGTCCGGTCGCAGGGCGGGGCACGGCGCGGAGCGCCTCACGGTAGGCGTGCACTCGATCGGATTCCTGGGGGACACCACGCGACAGGCAGCCGATGATTTTTACCCGGGCTTCGCCCAGACGTTCACGAAGATCGGAAGGGAGCGCGGCTGGCCGGCCACGACCCGCGCCCAGTTCGACGTGACCCGCGGGCCGACCGGTGCCTACCTGATCGGCGACGCCGAGACTGTCGCGGCGAAGATCCTCCATGTGCACAAGTCCCTCGGCGGCATTTCTCGGATAACCTTCCAGATGAGCGTGGCGACCATGCCCCATGCAAAGATGGCGCGCTCCATCGAGATTCTTGGAAGGGACGTGCTCCCCATCGTTTCGAAGGCGCTTCGCGCCTCCGGCCAGCCGGTGGCCTGACGCTCCGCCTGCGGCTGATCTCAGTTGCGACTCTTACCGCCATCGCGGGCACAATGGTTCACGCCTGGCGTGGCCCGGCTTTCGGATTCACCCCGGGGCGCCGATCGGCCGAGATCTCAATCCTTTTGGAGGTCCCGAAGGCGCGTGAGTTCCTCAAGATCGGCTTTGTTGCATAATCCAGGGTGATATCCAGTGCGGTTATGCCGCCCTGGGGAAGACCTGGGTAATATGGGTCGCTGGAGCGACACGCTGGAGGCCGGGGATGAGCCCGGCCTTGGCCAGCGCAACTTTCGTACTGATCCACGCTCTGGAGGAGGTGTTGGCCGCTCTCGGCCCCCCAAAAAAAGCAAATTTGCAATCCGCCCGGCGAGACAAAACCGCTGTGCTCCCTTCCTGTTGCTTCCCCAAAGGAAGCCTACACGATACCTGTTGGAAACCCAAAGAGAAGCGATGAAGCAAAAAACGGATGTCCAGCAACGCACGCTGGGATTGGCCCTTCGCGAGTCGTGAGCGCACCCCTGAAGACCGCCGCATCCGAGGCTATTGCCTTCCTTGAAGGGCTGGAAGGGATGCCGGTGAGGGCTACCGCCGACCTCGCCGATCTTCGCGGGCGGCTCCGGCGGCCGCTCGCCGCGGAGGGGGTTCCGGCGGAACAGGTCCTTCTCGAACTGGTGGCGGACGTGCGCGGCGGTCTGAACGCCTCGGCCGGGGGCCGCTTCTTCGGGTGGGTGATCGGAAGCTCCGTGACGGCCGCCGTCGGCGCGGACTGGCTGGCGGCCGCCTGGGATCAGAACGCGGCGAGCTATTCCACCGCCCCCGCCGCAGCGGTCGTCGAGGAGGTCGTCGGGGAATGGCTCAAGTCGATACTCGGCCTGCCCCCGTCGGCCTCGTTCGCCCTGGTGACCGGCTGCCAGATGGCCCACGTGACCTGCCTCGCCGCCGCACGGCACGCGTTGCTCGCGCAAAGGGGCTGGAATGTCGAGACCCAGGGGCTTTTCTCGGCCCCGGCAATCCGGGTGATATCCGGCGGCCACCGCCACGGATCCATCGACCGCGCGCTGAGGCTTCTGGGTATCGGAACCAATCAGATGGCCGAGCTTCCCACCGCGTCCGACGGGCGGTTGGACGCAGGATTGCTGGAGAGCGCGCTGGCGGCGTCGCCCGACGCCCCGACGGTCGTTGTCCTGCAGGCCGGGGACCTCAACATCGGCGCCTTCGATTCCTTTTCCGAGCTGATCCCGATCGCAAAGAAATACGGCGCGTGGGTCCACGTCGACGGGGCGTTCGGATTGTGGGCGGCGGCCAGCCCGCGGCTGCGGCCCCGCATGAGCGGGGCGTCGATGGCCGATTCCTGGGCCACCGACGGGCACAAGTGGCTCAACGTCCCCTACGACTGCGGGTACGCCTTCGTGGCGGACGGGGCCGCGCATCGCTCGGCCATGGCAACCCGCGTGAACTACATCTCGTACTCGTCCGACGTGCGGGACGAGGGTGACTGGAACCCGGAGTGGTCCCGGCGGGCGCGCGGCTTTCCCACCTACGCCGCGATCCGCCAGTTGGGCCGCGGGGGCATAGCCGGACTGGTCGAGAATTGCTGCGACCATGCGCACGCCCTGGTCACGGGGATCGGGCGCCTGGATGGAGCCGAGGTCCTGTTCATGCCGACCCTGAACCAGGGCCTGGTGCGCTTCATCGATCGGCGCGCCGGGGCCGGACCGGCGGACCACGACCGCCGGACGGATGCCATCGTCGAGGCGATCTGCGCCGGCGGCGAGGCCCTGTTCAGCGGCACGATGTGGCAGGGTCGGCGTGCCATGCGCGTGAGTGTCTGCAGCTGGCGGACTACCGCGAGCGACGTGGAACGCACCGTCAGTTGCATCGCGCGGGCGCTCGAGGAGGATGCCCCGGGGCCGTCAGGCTGATCCGGGGCTGAATTTCCGCTTGAGGCAGTCGTCCCCCGCGGACAAAATGCGGGCGTTCCGGGAAACCCAAACCACGCGTCGGTCAATCACAACAGAAAGGTCAATTTATGGGAGCCTCATCTGCCGATAAGATCCACAAGGATGCCGACCTCGATAAGCTCAAGAAAGATCTGGAGGAAGACGAGAAGAAGGCGGCTGCGGAGAAGGATCCCGACAAGAAAAAGAAGATGGATGAGGGCAACGCCTCTGCGAGGCAGTACTATGAGGGCATTGTGGAGGCCGAGTCAGCCGTGAGGGAGGCTCCGAAGTACCACGGGGCGGAGCTTGCCGCGATTTCCGCGAAGGAGGCTCAGGAACAACAGGCGATCGACAATAACGAAAAGGAACAGAAAAGGTTGATCGCCGCAGGCAACCCGGCAGGCGCGAAGGCCCTTCAGCCCGCGATCGACCTCGAAGGACAGAGGATGCTCGGCAAGAAGAAGGCCAAGGAGATCATCAGCTAGGGCCGGGACAAGATGGCGGAGTTTCCCGGATGTGGGCCCGGCATCCGCCGAGAGACCCGGTTGCCAGGCGATGCCGCCTTGAACCTGGGGTGCCGCGCAAGCGACTCGTCTAGCTCTCCTAATTACAGGTCTTTATGCTTCAGGGCCTCGTCGTATGCGCCGCCCTTGGGGTTCTTCTTCGTCTTGAGATCCTTGAACTTGATGCTGGGTTTTGCCGTAGCTTTTTTCTTTGGTGAGGCCATTTTATTTCGTGGATTTCAGGTTTTATTGCTCGTTGGGAGCGATTGGTCAGAACGTCTTGGCTTAATGCTTAAAATAACAGTCTGCGGATTCTCTGAATGCGCTCAATTGGCCGGTCAATCCTATTAATGCCATTTGCCTGCGGAACTCAGGCCATCTCTGAGTTAATCGACTTTAGCAGCTATTTTTCACTCGGTATTGTCTGGAATTTGTCTGATTGATGGAGCCGGGCGCTCGACCCGCGACGCAACTTTCCAAATCACGTGCGCCCAAACCCAAAAGGGAATGAAATGGCGGGCTTGAAAGTTGCCCCCAAATGTCCGATTTGGGGTCGTTCGTTGAGCTATTGAGAAACACCGCTATGAACTCAAAATTCGACAAGGCATCTCGACCCGCACTCGTAACCAAAAGAAGCGAACGCGTGCCTTCGGAGCGAGCCCGCAAGTTTTTCATGATGATGCTGGCGCTTGCTCTGTGCGTACTTCCCGGAGTGCAGGCACAAGAGGCAAAGACTCAATATCCTGCGATGGCGCCCATCGATCAGTACCTCATGGACCGAGGTGCCGAGATCGCTCTGGCGCGAAGTGCAGCCCCGGAGGCGATTTCACGCGATGCAACTGTCCTTGTTCTTGGAAAGAACGGTTACGAGACGGCCATCGATGGCAAAAGTGGCTTCACGTGTCTTGTCGAGCGATCATGGATGTCACCATTTGACAGCCCGGAATTTTGGAACCCGAAAATGCGCGGTCCGGTCTGCTACAATCCGGCGGCGGTGAGATCAATTCTTCCCTACACGCTCAATCGGACTAAATTGGTGTTGGCCGGCGTATCAAAGGCGCAAATGCACGAGAGCATCGTTGCCGCGGTCGCGAAGGGCGAACTTCCCGTGCCCGAGACCGGTGCGATGTCCTATATGATGGCGAAAGACGGATATCTCGGCGATTCCGCCGGACACTGGCATCCCCACCTGATGTTTCACATTCCAAAGACCGACGGAGCGAGCTGGGGGGCAAACCTTCCTGGATCGCCAGTCGTGTTCAATGATGAGTTCACCGATGTTCCGGAACCGGAAATTATCTTCTTTGTGCCGGTTGGCAGGTGGTCGGATGGAACGCCCGCGCACGCGGAAAAGTAGCAATGGGGCTCTCCGGCCCGCAAGTTGGCACCTTCAAGCCAGCGGGCGAGCTTTCGTCCGCCTACGACATCGAGGCCTTTAGGCCGCTTGGCGGCGTGCAACTGGCGTTTCAACTTGCAGCGTGACGCGAACTCGCTGGATTCCATTGGGGATCGCCCTCGTTTGCAGCATTGGCGCTTACCCATGGCTCGGCGGCCCTGACGGCCACGGAAAGCGGCTGGCTCGAACACGCAAGCCGACACCAGAAGGCTGGCTGGACCTACCTTCACGTTGAGGGTGGCCCCCGTGAAAGGGGATTTCAGCACGGCTATCTCATGGCCAGGGAAATCACCGAACTTCTCCGCGTGGATAAGGGATCTGAACCTGGGGGCCGTTGAGGCTGCGCCTCGGTCGATTGAGGGCTCCTGCCGAGATTGTTTCCATTTCCCTCTGAATTGCGTGGCCTTTGCCCCGCGTTGCCACCCGTCCGCCCGCCCTGCGGTTGCCCGCGGACGCCCGTCACTGCGCGGTCACGCTCAACGTGTCGTATCCGGCGTTTTCAATGACCACCCTCGCTCCCTCAGCCAGGTTTTCAACATTGATCGATCCGCCGCTTTCCATCGCGACAGACTTGGCGAACGCATTTCCCGTACCGGTGATCGTGATGTTCACATTCAGGGGGTCGGGACTCAGATTTTTCACGTGCAACGTGAATCCGCGGTCCCAAAAGTTTTTTTCGAATGAGGTCGTCACGGGCAAGATCCGCGCCTTGACGGCCAACGGATGCAACCTCGCGAGGTCGCTCTGGGCCTTTGCCAGCTGCGACTTCAGACCCTCCGCCTGGCTCCTGGCCTGATCGAGGTCCTTGCGCAGCCGGGACGAGTCATCGCTGGCCGAATTGATCTTGGCCTGAAATTCAGCCTGCATTTCAGACGCCCGGGCCTCGGCCTTGTCCGCCTGGGACCGGAGGTCGGCACCGGCCTTCCCAAGCTGTGCCTGGAGGTCCGACTGCCTGACTTGCGCCTTGTCCAGCTGCGCCTGCAGGTCCGACCGCAGGCTCTTGCCCCTGTCGAGTTGCAGCTGGAGGTCGGTCGCCCGCGCTTCGGCCTTTCCCAAGGCGGCCTTTGCCTGATCGTTTTCGGAAGCAGCCTGTGCGAGTTGCGCCTTTTCATTGGTCACCGCGGAATTCAGCCGGTAGGCCACGCAGGCAAGGACGACCAGAATTATCGCGAAAACAAAGCCCACCGCGCGAACGGCAAAGGGCGTTCCCGCGGGATTGGGCTCTTCCTCCTCGGGAGGGAATCGTGTGTCTTTTGGGGAAATCTTGGGTGGGGGTTCGATCACGGAGATTTGAGATTCTGCGCGGTTAGACAACAAAATCCGGGGGTTGAGCGACCTTGTTGCCCAAGAAAACGCGTTCGCGCAGGGCACCCAGCACAAGCTGGTTTGGATAGGCTCAACTTCCTGCAGTGTTGCGACATTGGAGGCGGTTGCGGTGGATTGGACGCGTCGGCAAGTCTGCGCCATTTCACATGACGATTGATCTCATTCGAGGCCGCAAACTCGGCCAAAGCAACGCTTAGGCCGAGTCAGGCCTCGGCCATCGGTTTTGGATATAGCGTTTGACNNGACACGAGCTTCAGGGAATTTACCAGCCGTGAAACGGCCAGCTTGGGCGGAAACTCGACCAGGAGGTGCACATGGTCATCTTCGCCGTCAAATTCCTTGAGCACGCAGCCCATCTTGGAGCAGACTCCGGCGAAGGTGTGCCTCAGGTGCTC
>PMSP01000340.1 GCA_003168315.1 Opitutaceae bacterium | reverse complement strand
CCTACTACCTGAGGATCGACGGCCGCTCGGGTCTCCTCGGCTGGCTCCTCACGGGGAGCGAGACGATCGCGCACGCGATGGGCCGCGACCACGCCTTTGCGGCCGTGCTCTTCGGCGGCCTCCTCACCTCCTTCTATGCGATACTGCAGTTTGTCTTCGCCCCCTTCTGGGGGGCGCTCTCGGACAGGCGGGGCCGGCGGGGCGTCCTGCGGATGACGGTGGCCGGAACCGCGCTTGGCTACCTCCTGTGGGTCGTCAGCGGCTCATTCTGGCTCTTCCTCATCTCGCGCGTCGTGAGCGGGGCCTTCAGCGGGAACCTCTCGGTTGCCACCGCAGCCGTCGCCGACGTGACGACCCGAAAGGAGCGCTCGCGCGCCATGGGGATCGTCGGCGCCGCGTTCGGCCTTGGCCTCGTGACCGGGCCGGTCCTCGGCGCCGCCTGCGCGCAGCTCAACCTCCTCGCCCGGCACCCCTCGCTGGAGCGCTTCGGCATCAACCCGTACTCGGTGCCGGCCCTCGTGTCCCTCGCCCTCTGCATCGCCAACCTCGCGTGGATCAACCGCAGCTTCAAGGAGACGCTCCCCGAGAGCGCGCGGGGCGCGGGCGAGACCCGCCTGCGAAACCCGATCAAGGCCATCCTGCACATGGCGAACGCGGACGTGAGGCGGGCGAACATCGTCGCGTTCGTCTATGCGGTCGCGTTCGTCGCCATGGAGGCGTCGATCACCTTCCTCGCCGCCGAGCGCTTCGGCTACACCGCCGGCCAGAACGGCATCATGCTCGGCTTCCTCGGGGTCTGCTCCATCATCACCCAGGGCTTCATCGTGAGGATGCTCCTGAAGCACGCCGACGAGATCCCGGTGCTCGTCGGGGGCCTCGTCTCGACCGGGATCGGGCTCCTCGTCATCGGGCTCTGCTCGCGGGCGTGGATGATGTACGTCGGGCTCGCCTTCGTCGCGACGGGCTCGGGCCTCGTCAACCCGTCGACGACCGGCCTCATCTCGCTCTACTCCTCGCAGGAGGAGCAGGGACGGGTGCTCGGCGTCTTCCGCTCCCTCGGATCCCTGTCGCGGGCGATAACGCCCATGCTCGCCGGCGCCGTCTTCTTCATCCTCGGATCCCGATGCGTCTTCGTGGCCGCCGCCGCCCTCACGGTCGGCGCGCTCGGGCTCAGCGCGAGGCTGAACCGGCCGGTTCGCTGAGGATGAAGCGCCTGCCCCTCGCTCTTGCAGCGCTCGTGGGCCTGCTTGCCTCGGGTTGCTTCAGCGTCCAGCGCACGGCCCCCAAGCCCGGCCTGACCAGCATCGGCTCGAAGCCGGTGACGCTCCCGGGCCACGTCATCGGAAACGTGCTCGTGATCGAGGACAAGTGGGACAAGTTCGGGCCCTACCACTTCGTCATAGACACGGGCTCCTCGGTGACGCTCGTCTCGCCCGACATCGCGAGGCGCTACGCCTCGGAGGAGCCGAGGCCGGACGACGAGCCGCAGGTGCGCGTCAGGTCGTCCGGCGGCGGCTACGCGCTCCTGGACGCCGTGACGCTCAAGCGCTTCCAGCTCGGCGCGGCGCGCTTTGAATACGTGCCGGCGCTCGTCTACGACTGCGCCGACGTGTCCGCGCAGTTCGGGACGAGGATAGACGGGATCCTCGGGTTCCCGCTCTTCCGAAACGCGGTCATGACGCTCGATTACCCCAACGAGAGGCTGGTCCTGCGCTCGAGGATTCCCGACGACGGCCTTCCCGGCGAGGCCATCCTCTTCAACAACGTGGACAAGATCCCGCTGATCCCGATCCGGCTGGGCGACCGGGAATTCGCGGCCCTGATCGACTCAGGCAGCGGCGCCGCGATCGACATCAACCCCGCCGGTCTCTCCCCCGAGTTCGCGTTCGGCCCGGTCGACGGGCCGACGGTCAGCACGCTCGCCGGCGACAGGCCCTCGAAGGTCGGCCGCCTCTCGGGCGTCATCCGGTTCGGCTCGTTCGACGTCGCCCGGCCGGTGGCCGAGGTCACCGACGAGCTGTCGTCCCTCGGGGGCGGGATCCTGAGCCACTTCACGATCACCTTCGACCAGCGCGAGAACGAGGTCTTCTTCCAGAGGGACCAGGGCGAGCCGCTTGCCATCCCGCCGCTGCGCGGATCGGGCCTCAGCTTCCGGAAGACGCCCGCGTACTGGAAGGTGGCCGGGGTGATCCCGGGATCGGCGGCCGCGGCGGCGGGAATCCGGACGGGCGACCTGGTCTCGCGGATCAACGGGGAGACGGTCGCGGCGTGGGACCCCGCGCGCTACGACCAGCTGGTCGCTTCGGCGAAGTCCATAGACTACACGTTCATCGACGGCGCGCGGGAGTCGGTGAAGACGCTCGGCGTCACCGACCTGGTCCCGTAGCTCAGGGCAGCGCGTAGGCGACGTAGCTGTCGCCCGGGGCCGTGCCGAGCTTCGTGCCCCCGCAGGCGACGACCACGAACTGCCTTCCTCCCACCGAGTAGGTGCTCGGCGTCGCGAAGCCCCCCGCGGGGAGCTCGGCCTGCCAGAGGACGCGGCCGTTCCTCTTGTCGAACGCCCGGATCATGCCGTCCTTGGTGGCGGCGATGAAGAGGAGGTTGCCGGCGGTCGAGACCGGGCCGCCGTAGTTCTCGGCGCCGGTCGGGGGGATGCCGCGGGCGGTCAGCTCCTTGAACTCCCCGAGCGTCACCTTCCAGAGGTACTCGCCGGTGTTCAGGTCGATGGCCGAGAGCGTGCCCCAGGGCGGCGAGATTGCCGGATAGCCCTTGCTGTCGACCCACCGGTTGTAGCCGTCAAACCGGTAGGGGATGCGGGGGGGCGCCTCGGACTCCGGGGGCGCGGCCGCCCCGGCGACCTGTTCGTCCCCGAAGAGGTAGCCGATGATCGCGTCCTTGTCCCCCTTCGAGAGGGTCGTGAATCCGGGCATCATCTTGCGGCCCGAAGAGATCACCGTGAAGACCTCGTCGCGGCGCAGCCGCGTCCCGACTCCGACAAGCGACGGGATCCCGCCGGCGGGCAGGCCCCTGCGCTCCAGGCCGTGGCAGGCGACGCAGTATTCGGTATAGCGCCTGTGGCCGAGGCTCATCTGGGCCAGGTCCGACTCCTTGGGCGTGTCGCTCACGGAGACGAGCCACGCCATGTTATTGCTGTTCACATAGAGTATTCCGTCGGGGTCGACCGCGGGGCCGCCCCACTCGCCGCCCCCGTCAAAGCCCGGGAACAGGATCGTCGGGAACTTGCCGAACGGCTGGAAAAGCCCCTTGTGGGCGCCCCGAAACTGCGCGAGCAGCGCGTCCCGGTTCTCGGCGTAGGGGCTCACCTCGTCCTCGGTGAGCGTCTGCCGCGCATAGGGCGCGGGCTTCGTCGGGACCGGCTGCGTCGGCCACGCCTGCTCGCCGTCCAGGGTCGACTTCGGGAACGGCTTCTCCTCGATCGGGAAGAGCGGTTCGCCGGTCACCCGGTCAAAGACGAACACGAACCCGGTCTTCGTCGTCTGCGCCACGGCGTCGACCACCCGGCCCCCGTGGCGCAGGCTGACGAGCGCGGGCGGCGAGGGCAGGTCCTTGTCCCAAATGTCGTGGTGGATCGTCTGCTGGCACCAGAGGAGCTTCCCCGTGGCGGCGTCGAGCGCGAGGAGGCTGTCCGCGAAGAGGTCCATCCCGATCCGGTGGCCGCCCCAGAAATCGGGGGCCGCGGAGCCGGTCGGCACGTAGACTATCCCGCGCTCGCGGTCGATGGCCATCCCCGCCCAGCAATTGGCGGAGCCGACGTCGATGTTCCTGTAGGTGTCCCTCGACCAGGTCTCATAGCCGGGCTGACCGGGGAACGGGATCGTGACGAACACCCAGGCAACCGTGCCCGTCCTCACGTTGAACGCCTGGATCCATC
>PMSP01000083.1 GCA_003168315.1 Opitutaceae bacterium | reverse complement strand
AGGCACGCCGGGTACCGGGCCTTCCAGTCTGCGATCCGCCCCAGCCAGGCGGAGCGGTCCGGAGCCGCCTCGTTGCCCAGCCCGCGGATCAGCGCGCCCAGGAAGGCCTTCGCCTCGGCGTTCACCGCCAGGTGCAGGTGGACGCCGAGCTTCTTGAACTTTCCGATCTCGGTTGGGTCTATGTCGACCATGATGATCTTCGCATCCCTCGCGAAGGTGGAAGGGGGCGTTCCCGTGGCCTTGGTGTCGAGCCTCGAGCCGACCGACAGAATCAGGTCGGCATTCTGGACCGCGAAATTGGCGTAGCGAACGCCGTGCGTCCCGAAGCCGCCGATCGCGAGCGGATCCTTCGCGGGCATGAGATCCAACGCCGCCCACGTCATGGCGACGGGCAGGTTGGTCCTGCGGGCGAGCGCCACGGCCTCGCTCTCCGCGCCGGCGAGGTGGATGCCCCAGCCGTAGACAATCACCGGCCTCTTGGCCTCTTTGATCGCGGCGACGCACTCGGCAATGGCGGACGGGGGGACCTCCGGCGCCCTCGGCCCCTCGTCCGCGGAATATTCGACCAGCTTCGAGGGATCGATATCCATCCTCTGCAGGTCATCGGGAATGTCGACCAGGACCGGGCCCGGGCGCCCGGAGCGCGCGATCGCGACCGCCTTCTGCAGCTCATAGCGTATGCGGTACGGGTCGGTGACCAGCACGGCATACTTGGTGATCGTCTTGCAGATGGACACCATGTCGGTTTCCTGGAATCCGATCTGGCGCACGCCCGTGTCGCCCTTCGACCGGAAGGTGGCGACCTACCCGGTCAGATAAAGGACCGGCACCGAGTCGTAGTATGAACTGCAGATGCCTGTCACCAGGTTCGTCGCCCCGGGTCCGCTGGTCGCCACGGCGCAGCCGATCCCGCCGGTGACCCGGGCGTAGGCGTCCGCCGCCATGGCTCCCGCCTGCTCATGCTGCGGGCAGACAAAGCTCGTTCCAGGCGTCTCGGCGATCGAATGGATCAGGTGAAGCGACGCCCCGCCTGAGATCGCGAACACGTGCTTGATGGAGTTTTCGGCGAGAAATGCCGCCACGACGTCCGAGAGCTTCATTTCAATTGGGATCCAGGTTTAAATCCATTTCCGTGTCGGCGTAATTTGTACAGGTTGGTGTCGTTATTCAAAGCCAACGCAAGGGGAATGCCTCCATTGCGCCATTCGTCGTTGACCAGGGAGATGTTGCGGCCCCCCACGGTGGCCTTTCCGGCTTCGAGACACCACTTCAAACACGCGAAGATGTCCTCGTGGCTCGTTCCCGGGTCATCGGATTTGAGGAACGACTCCACCTTCTGGAGATTTGCGCCGCCCTTTTCCCCTGCCGCCAGCGTCTGATCGTGTATCTTCGTCCGCACGATCCCGGGCCCGACGATGAAGAAGCTGGTGTCCCGGCACTCGGCGTCGAGGAGTTCGCACATCTTGATCAACAGGATCTTTGACGCGCAGTACGCCGAGTACGCAGGTGCCGCGGCATTCGTCCCGGCGCCCGCAAACATGGCGACGCTCGCAGGGGCCCCCGTGTTGCGCAGGGCGTGCACGCCGCGCAGAAACCGCAGCGGGGCGAGAGAGTTGACCGAGAAGCCGGACTCCCACGTGTTGCTGTCGGTCTCGAAAAAAGGGCCTATGGGCTCCTCGGTTCCGGCCGCCAGTATGAGGAAGTCCCAGCGGACATCGCATTTGCGATAGGCGGAAATCGCCGAGTCCACGCTTTCCCTGCTGGAGAGATCGCATTGAAGGAGCGTCCAATCGACGCCGGCGGGCGCCACCGGNNGGCGCCCCCCGGTGGGTTCCGATTACCCGCCACCCATCCCTCGCGAACCGGACGGCGAGCTCCCGACCGATGTCGGAGGCAATGCCGAGGATGAGGACCGTCTTCATGGGGACCGCTTCCCGTCCCGGGCGGGGACCTTGCCAGGGGCGGGGGAGCCCATCTGGTAGAGCTCAATTCCGAGGGAGGCGCAACCGCCGCGATCGAGGACGCAATAGGGATCCACGACCAACTTGCCCTTCATCACCCTGCGGATCTCAGAGGGCGCGATCGCGGAAAACTCCTTCCAGGGCGTCATGACGGCGAGGGCGTCGGCGCCCGCGAGGGCCTCCAGGGCGCTCGCATGGACGGTCAGATTGGAAAACAGGGCGGATTCCACGTGAGCCGCCGGGTCGTAGGCGTGGATGTCGCATCCGCTGATGGTCCGGATGAGTTCGACCGATGCCGAATTCCTGATCGAGTGGGTGTCCTGCTTGTAGGCGAGGCCCCATACCGCGATTCGCGAGGTCGGACGGGCTGCCAGAAGCTCCCTTTCAAGCACCCTCAGCGCCCAGAACCTCGAGTGGGC
This sequence comes from Opitutaceae bacterium, assembly GCA_003168315.1. Lineage (GTDB taxonomy): Bacteria > Verrucomicrobiota > Verrucomicrobiia > Opitutales > Opitutaceae > Palsa-1447. The sequence continues at coordinate 3,331 of PMSP01000083.1, read as the reverse complement.
GCTGCTTCGCTGCCAGGCGTCGACAATGCCGGCCTCCACGCCGTACCCGGACGCGAGGCCCTGCACCGTCACGAGGTCGCGCTCGAGGTTTCCCCCTGCGATCCCAAGGCCGGGCTTCAGGTAGGCATGGGGGCCTATCCTCTTGTCCAGCCGAAGTGCCGGGGCAATTTCGGCCCAGTCGGCCCCGATGGCCTCGCAAATCCCGGCGAGCGTGTTGGTCGTACTGACGCTGGAAACGAGGAAGAAGTTGATCGCGATCTTTGCCAGCTCGGCGCTCTCGTAGCGCATGACAAGGACGGGACACCCAAATGCCCGCGCCCAGGCAGCGTACGCCTCGGGAAGCGGCACCTCCGTGCGCGGCGCCCCGACAATGTAACGCTCGGGCTCCATGGCCCGCTGGACGGCGGATCCGAAGATCAAGGTCTCCACCTGATAATACCATCTTCCAGCATGCGTCCCCAGGCGCGCGGCCAGTTCGCGTGTATAGCCCGGGCGGACCTGGCTCAGGACCACGGCCGTCGCGGTGCTCGCCAGCGACGGGTCCGTATTCTGGATCAGCGCCGTCAGCGGGCCGAAGTCGCTCTCATTGCCCGCGTTCGTGCGGACATCGAGGGAGTAGAACACGAGGTTGCACGAGGCCAGGTCCGCCGCGTCCGACGTGTAGCGAAGCTTCGAATGGTGCCTTTCATGCAGCTCCCTGAACCCGGGTTCCTCGATTGGGAACTCGCCCGCCTGCAGCCGCCGAACCAGCTCCGTGTCGGGGTCGTAGGCGACGACGTCGAAACCCTTGGCGGCCGTTGCCAGGCTATAGTTGAGACCCAGGTGGGAAAGCCCGACGAAGCCGATCATGTCGCCCCCCCTTTCTTCTGAAGCCCGCAGGTGAGCGAGATTCCCTCGCGCCAGGCCGTGATGCGGAAATCCGGGAATGCCTGCCCCAGGGCCGCGGCGTCGAAGGCCCGGTATCCATTGTGCGGCATCGGGCCCGCGCGGGGCGAGTCGTTCACGGAAACCCGCGGCGTAAAATGCCGCGCTGTCGCCTCGGCGATCTCGCGGAACGACGCGACCGCGCCCGAAACCGCATTGATGACGCCGGTGCTCCGCCGCTCGACAATCCTCCTCACCAGCTCGCCCACATCCTCGAGGTAGACATGATCCCGGCGCTCTTCGCCCTCCCCAAAGAGGACGATGTCCTTCCCGGTCCTTGCCAGCCGCCGGAACCGGTTGGGTCCGTAGCCATCGTGGGGGTCGCCGATGCCGTAGATGAGGGTTGGGCGAACGATCGCAATTGGGCCGGCGTACTCCGAGCGCAGGATAACCTCCCGGGCCAGGTGCATCGCCCCGTGGATGGAGCCGGGTTCCGCGCACGAGGTTTCGCTGATTGGATCCGCCGAGTCCCGGTAGACCGCATCCGAACTCACATAGACCAGATGGCCCAGGGAGGCGCCCTTTATCGCCGCGCAAACGGCCTCCGCCATGCGGACATTCTCGACAAGCATCGCGGCGTCCCTACAGGGCGCGCGCGCGGACACAAAGACGAGCGTGTCATCCGGGCGCAGGCGCGCGCGCAGGGAACCGGCCGCACCCACCGAGAGAAGGTCGATCTCGGTCCTTCCCAGCCCGAGCGTCTCGATGCCCGCGGCCCTCAGTTGCCGCAGGCAGGCCGCGCCCACGAAGCCGCCCGCCCCCAGGACGACAGTCCTCGCTCGCTTCCCGGCGAGAGGCTTCGGGTGGGTGAGCATCAGTGCACCTGGGCGGCCCGGACCGCGTTGATCACGCCATTGATCCAGACATCGTTGTCGATGTTGGTCGCGGGCGAGCGGCAAAGCCCGAGGAAATGCCGGTATTCAGCCTCCCACGTGGGGTCTGGGCAGTTGAGCGTTTCCGTCTCCTCCAGGGGCCGCCCGCTTGGAAGCACGCGCTTCCTGAGAGTGAAGGTGCTCGGACCCCATTTGCAGAGGCAATCGATGTGGGCCGATCCCAGCTCGGCAAAGATGTCGCAACGGAACGTGTTTCGCCACGAGACGAGCGTCATCTCGAAGTCCAGCTCGGGGGAGTTCCCCCGAAACCCGAACTGGAAATGGTCGCTCGCCCGGTTCTCGAAGCGGTTGTCGCGCCAGACCTCCGCACTCGCGGCGGGACGGCCGAAGAGAAACAGTGTCCAGTCGAGCAGGTGCGAGCCGAGGTCGGGGAAGACCCCCATGCCCTTGTCCCTCCAGTCGGAATTTCGGACGTCCCGGGCCGTCCCATTGCCATAGAAGAACTTGGCCAGGTAGACCCTTCCGAGGACGCCGCTGTCTAGGACCCGACTCAGCCGCACGATGTGCGGCTCGAACCTGTGGTTGTAGGCCGTGTAGCAGGCCGNNAGGGCCGCGTCGTAGTCCTCCAGCGGGACGTCCTCTATCCGGCGATAGGTCGCGCCGGCCGCCACTGGGTCAACCGTCCCCACGGCGTCACTGCCGGCGATCGCAAGACGTTTCCTGCCCTGCACCCCCAGCCCGACGACCACGATTCTCATTCGTATTGGGTCTGCTTCTGCAGTTTCTGCAGCTTCTTCAGGACCTCCTCGGGCGAAATGGGCTGGTTGCCGTCCCGCTCGCAGGCGATGGCAGCCGCGACGGAGCCGAGTATCGAGGCCGTGACCGGGCTGCCGCCGCGGGCAAGGGAGAGGCAGGCATACGCCAAGAGGGCGTCGCCGGCGCCGACCGCATCCACGACGTTGCTGGTGAAGCTGTCCACGGTCAGGAAGGACCGCACGTTCGGGTCGGGGGCCCTGTAGGTGATGATTCCGCGCTCGCCCATCTTCAGGATCAGGTACCTGCAGTTCGTCTTGCGGTAGAGGTCGAGGGCGAGCGGCCGGATCGTCGAGTCCTGGTCTCCCATCGCAAACCGCGCCTCCCTCTCGTTGGGCGTTATCAGGTCGAATCCCTGGAATTCCAGGATGTTGCCCCAGCGGCTCGCCACCTGGCTGTCGGCGATCCTGAGCGGCCCCACGGGGATCGCGGACGTCAGCGCCGGGATCGAGCGGCTGTTGAAGATCCCGTGCCTGAAGTCGCTGAAGATGACGATGTCGGACTGGGTCGACGAGATGGACCTCCTGAACTGCTCCAGCGTCTTGTCGGAGACCGGACGGTTGTCGACCTTGTCGACCTTCAGCATCTTGTACCCGCCGGCCGTGAAGAGGTTCTTCTGCGTCGTCGGCCGGGTGCGGTCGATGATCGCATCGCACTCGATCCCGTATTCCTGGAGGTCCCTAAGCACGTAGTCCTTCAGGGCGTCGTCGCCCAGCACGGTCGTGAACTTCACATCGGCGCCGGCCATCTTCAGGTGCTTC
>PMSP01000189.1 GCA_003168315.1 Opitutaceae bacterium | reverse complement strand
TGCCTCATGATGATGCCGATGGCCTGGGAGAAGGACAAGAGCCTGAGCCCGGAGGCGCGCGCCTTCTTCAGGTACCACTCGTGCATGATCGAGCCCTGGGACGGCCCGGCGGCCATGGTGTTCACGGACGGCAAGATCGTCGGCGCCGCGCTCGACAGGAACGGCCTGCGCCCGGCGCGCTTCAAGGTATTCGACGACGGCTACGTGATGCTGGCGAGCGAGGCGGGCCTCGTCTTCGACTTCCCCGGCAGCGTCGTCCAGAGCGGGCGCCTCGGTCCCGGCAAGATGATCGCCGTCGACCTTGAGCATAAGCGGGTCCTCCACGACTCCGACATCCGGGAGGCGCTGACCCTGAAGCCGCACTACCGCGCGTGGTGCGACGAGCACCTCCTCAACCTCGCCGCGTTCGCGGCGGAGGCGGGCAGGGAGGAGCCGCTCACCGAGCCCTCGCTCTCCTCGCAGGTCGCGTTCGGCTACGACAGCGAGGAGCATGAGCTCATCCTGGCCTCGCTCGCCGAGGGCCTGGAGCCGACGGGCTCGATGGGCGACGACACGCCGCTCGCCGTCCTCTCGCGCCGGCCGCGCCTCCTCTACCAGTACTTCAAGCAGCTCTTCGCCCAGGTCACGAACCCGCCGATCGACTCGATCCGCGAGAAGTCGGTCATGTCGCTTGGCATGTACCTCGGCGGCCGCCTCGGGCTCTTCGAGGAGCTCCCGAAGACGAGCGGGTTCGCCGAGCTGGACTCGCCCATCCTGGGCGCCTCCGAGACGGCGGCCCTCTTCGACGTCCCCTTCCTCAGGAACCGCGTCGTCCGGATCGGCGTCCTCTTCGACGTCTCCTCGGGCCCCGAGGGCCTCGAGCGGGCGCTCAAGGACATCGCCCAGCGGGTCCAGGCGGCCGTCGAGACGAACAACGCCAAGATCGTCATCCTTTCGGACCGCGGCGTCACCCGCGAGAAGGCCGCGGCCCCGATGCTCCTCGCCGTCGGCGCCGTTAACCAGCAGCTGGTCCGCGCGGGCCTCAGGCTGCGCTGCGACATCGTGGCCGAGACGGGGGAGGCCCGCGACGTCCACCACATCGCGTGCCTCCTCGGGTTCGGCGCCAACGCGGTCTACCCATGGCTCGCCCTGGACGTCGTCTCCGAACTCGCCGCGAGCGGCAAGACCTCGAAGCCGGTCGCGCCGGAGAAGGCGCGGGCCAACTACAAGTACGCGATCGACGCCGGCCTCCTGAAGATCATGGCGAAGATGGGGATCAGCACGCTCCTCAGCTACCGCGGGGCGCAGATCTTCGAGGCCCTCGGCATCAGCTACAAGGTCGTCGAGGAATGCTTCTTCGGGACGCCGTCGCCGGTCGGCGGGATAGACTACCGCCAGATCGCCGAGGAGACGCTCAGGCGCCACGAGAGCGCCTTCCCGGCGCTCGACTCGGCGGACCCGGACAACGCGGGCCAGCAGGCGGCCGTGCCCGGCCTGCACAACGAGGGCTACTACCGCGTGAACAAGAAGGGCGACGGGGAATACCACGGGTGGAACCCGAAGGTCGTCGCCGCCATGAACCGCTTCACGAAGAGCGGGGCCGCGGAGGACTTCGCGGGATGGAAGGCCGTCACGGACGAGCACCAGCCGCTCGCGATCAAGGACCTCCTACGGATCCGCTACGGGCAGAAGCCGGCCGTCCCGATCGAGGAGGTCGAGCCGGGCGAGGACATCCGCAAGCGCTTCACGACCGCGGGGATGTCGCTCGGCGCGCTCTCGCCCGAGGCCCACGAGAACCTCGCGATCGCGATGAACCGCATCGGCGGCAAGTCCAACTCCGGCGAGGGCGGCGAGGACCCGGCGAGGTTCTCGATACGCGAGAACGGCGACTCGGCGAACAGCGCGATCAAGCAGGTGGCCTCGGGGCGCTTCGGCGTCACCGCCGAGTACCTCGCGAACGCGAAGGAGATCGAGATCAAGATGGCGCAGGGCGCGAAGCCCGGCGAGGGCGGCCAGCTGCCCGGCCACAAGGTCTCGCCGCTCATCGCCAGGCTGCGCTTCAGCGTCCCAGGCGTCACCCTCATCTCGCCCCCGCCGCACCACGACATCTACTCGATAGAGGACCTGGCGCAGCTGATCTTCGACCTGAAGGAGGTCAACCCGCGCGCCAAGGTGTGCGTCAAGCTCGTGTCGAGCTCCGGCGTCGGCACGGTCGCCGCCGGCGTCGCCAAGGCGTACGCCGACGTGATCCTCATCTCCGGCCACGAGGGCGGGACGGGGGCGTCCCCCCTCGCCTCCATCAAGAACGCGGGCTCCGCGTGGGAGATCGGCGTCGCCGAGGCCCACCAGGTCCTGATGATGAACGGGCTCCGCAACCGCGTCGTCCTGCGGACGGACGGCGGGATGAAGACTGGGCGCGACATCATCGTGGCGGCGATCCTCGGCGCCGAGGAGTTCAACTTCGGGACCGGGGCCCTGATCGCCTCGGGCTGCGCCATGTTCCGCGTGTGCCACCTGAACACCTGCCCGGTCGGCGTCGCCACCCAGCGCGAGGACCTGCGCGCCAAGTTCCGGGGCAAGCCCGAGAACGTCATCAACTACTTCAACGCCGTGGCCGAGGACGTGCGGGGCTACCTGGCGAAGCTCGGCGCCCGCACGCTGAACGAGATCATCGGCCGGACGGACCTCCTCGAGCAGATCGACGACCCGTCAAACCCGAAGACGAAGCTCGTGAACCTGGCGGGCCTCCTGCACAACCCCGACCCCTCGGGCGAGCACGACCGCTACCACACGCGCGAGCGCAACGAGCGGTTCGGCGCCGAGGGCTCGCTCGATGAGACCCTCCTCCAGGAGGCCCGGGACGTCATCCTCGGCAAGAGCGCCCGGCTGGTCGCGCGCTACAAGATCACGAACATCAACCGCGACATCGGGACGCACCTCTCGGGCCAGATCGCCTACCAGAGGGGGAACAACGCGCTGCCGCCGGGGACGATCGACCTCACCTTCACGGGGAGCGCGGGCCAGTCCTTCGGCGCCTTCCTTGTCGGCGGTATACGCCTCCTCCTGAACGGCGAGGCGAACGACTATGTCGGCAAGGGCATGGCCGGGGGCGAGATCGTCATCCGGCCAAAGCCCATCGAGAAGTACAAGTGGCATGAGAATGTCATCATCGGCAACACGTGCCTCTACGGCGCGACCGGCGGCGCGCTCTTCGCCGCGGGCTGGGCCGGCGAGCGCTTCGCCGTCCGCAACTCCGGGGCGACCGCGGTGGTCGAGGGCGTGGGCGACCACGGCTGCGAGTACA
>PMSP01000235.1 GCA_003168315.1 Opitutaceae bacterium | reverse complement strand
GACAGGATGTGCCCGTCGGCGATGCCGATCAGCGTCATGTCGGCGTCGAGCCCCTCCGCCAGCCGGCCCTTCATCCCGTCGATCCGGAACCGGCGTGCGACGTTTGCCGAGAATAGCCTTGAGAGCCGCGAAAGCGCGACCTCCGGCACCGCGCTCCCCAACGCCTCCGAGAGAAGGAGCTCAAAGCCGTGCTGGCACCCGGATATCCCGCCCCAGATGGCGAAGAAATCCTCCGACCGTTTCATCTCGGGCGGCGCCGGCGAGTGGTCCGAGCCGATCGTGTCGATCGCCCCGGAACCCAGCGCCTGCCAGAGGCCGATCCGCAGCGCCTCGGGGCGAAGCGGCGGAAAGCACTTGGCCGGGGCGCCGAGGCGGACGACGTCCTCCTCGTTGAGGAGCAGGTAGTGGGGGCAGGTCTCGACCGACACATCGACGCCCTTCGCCTTGGCCTCGCCCGCCAGGGCGACGCCCTCGGGGCTGCTGACATGCACGATGTGGAGGGCGCACCCGGTCTCCCCTGCGATGTCGACGGCGGTCCGGATCGCGGCGAGCTCCAATTCAACCGGCCGGGACTTGAGCCAGCTCCGCACGTCCGTCCCGCGCCTGTGCTGCTCCTCCGTCCCTTGGCGCGCGAGCGAGTCATCCTCCGCGTGCACGGCGACCAGCATGCCAAGCGCGGCCGCCCGCTTCATGCCGGCGCGGAGCGTCGCGGCATCCGCGAGCGGGAACTCCTCAACCCCGCTGTTGCACATGAAGGACTTGAATCCGATCGCTCCCGCGTCCCGCATCGCCTCAAGCTGGTCGACGTTCCCCGGGACGAGACCGCCCCACAGGGCGAAGTCCGTCCGGGATGAGCGCTCGCCCGCGGCGCGCTTGAGGGCGAAGCTCACCGCGTCCGTCACCGGCGGCAGCGAGTTAAGCGGCATGTCAAAGAAGGCCGTCCCGCCGCCCGCGGCCAGCGCGCTCGAGCCGGTCTCAATCCCCTCCCAGTCGGAGCGTCCGGGCTCGTTGAAGTGGACGTGGGAATCGATGATCCCGGGGAGAACGTAGAGGCCGGAGGCGTCGACGACCTCCCCGGCGTCCCCGGCAAGGTTCGGGCCTATCTTGACGATCCGGCCGTCCACGGCCGCGATGTCCGCGCGGATGAGGTCACCGGGGCGCACGATCGTCGCCCCGCGGACGAGGAGATCAAAGCTTCGGCTCATCTTGCGTGCAGTGAGGCGAGCCGGGCCAGGAAATCGACCAGGATGTCCAGACCGACCGCAAGGTCGCGCGGGTGGACGTATTCGTCGGGATGGTGGCTCAAGCCCTTCCGGCAGCGGATGAAGAGCATGGTTACGGGAGTGAGGGACGAGAGGACGACGCCGTCGTGCCCGGCCCCGCTAGGGACAGCGGGACAGCTTCCCTGCCGCGAGCGGACGCTGCGCGCAAGGAGCGCGGTCAACTCCCTGGAGCAGGCGACGGCGCGGTTGTCCTGGGTCACCTCGACCGAGAACGAGAGGCCGCGCCTCCTTGCAATTTGCCTGCCGGCGAGCTGAAGCCCCGCGAATGCCGCGCGCCTCCTCGAATCGACCGGGTGCCTGACATCGAGCGAGACCTCCACCCTCCCGGGGATCACGTTGGCCGCACCGGGCTGCGCGGCTATGCACCCCACGGTCGCGACCAGCGGAGGGCAGGCCCTCGCATGGTGCTCGACCTCGAGGATGAACTCGGCCGCGCCCGCGAGCGCGTCCCTGCGCAGCCGCATCGGGGTCGTCCCGGCGTGCCCCGCGCTTCCGACAAATGTGATCCTCGCCCGGGTCTGGCCGGCGATCGACGGGACGACGCCAGCGGCGACTCCCCTCGCCTCGAGGACGGGCCCCTGCTCGATGTGGGCCTCCACGTATCCCAGCAGTTCGCCAGGGGCGTGGGCCGCCCGGGGGAGCGGCGTCTTCCGGCCGTTGTGCCTCGCCAGCGCGTCCCCGACGCAGATGCCTTCCGGATCGCGCAGGCGCAGGTCGGATTTCCTCAATTTCCCGGTGTAGCCCTTGCTCCCCAGGTAGGCGCTCGAGAAGCGGACGCCCTCCTCCTCCGAGAAGCCCAGGACCTCCACCGCGAAGGGCAGCACGATGCCGCGCCTTCCAACGATCTCGAGGGCCGCGATGGGGAGGAGGACCCCGAGCGCCCCGTCAAAGCGGCCCGCGTCGCGCACGGTGTCCAGGTGCGACCCGAGAAGAAGCGTTTTCGAACCTGTTCCCGGGCCCTCCCTCCTGCCGATCAGGTTGCCGACGCCGTCCTGCCTGACGCTGAGGCCGGCCTTCCTCATCCATTTACCCACGAGGGCACTGGCCCGGCCCATCGCCGGCGACAGGAAGGTCCGGGTCGTCACCCCGCGCTCGTCCGAGATCCGCCCGAGCCGTTTGAGGCGGCTATCGAGCGTTGCTGCTTCGCGTGACGGGGATTCCTTGGGCATTCGCTCCGTCAGCTCCCCCTGTAGGTGTTGTAGGACCACGGCGTCACGAGGAGCGGCACGTGGTAGAAGGCCGAGGGATCCGCGATCCCGAAGCGCACCGGGACGACGTCCAGGAAAGGAACGTCGGCCGCCGGGACTCCCTTCGAAGCGAAATACCCGGCAACATGGAATTCAAGCTGGTAGGTCCCCACCGTGAGGTCGGCGCCCGCAAGTAGCGGGACGTCCGTCCGCCCGTCGGCGTTCGTCACCGCCGTCGTCACAAAAGAAGGGACCGGGCCCAGGCGGCGAAGCTCAATCCTGATCCCGGCCGCGGGGCGGCCGGCCATCAGGTCGAGGACGTGGGTGCTCAGTTTTCCGGGCATTTCAGTTTTCCTTTGTGACGGCGTCGTTGAGTCGAAGCCGGGCGATCTTGGCGATTTCCCCGAGCGCCGTCGAGAGTTCCGCTTCGGGTGTGCTGCCCGACCTTGAGCGCATCGCCGCTAGGATCGTCTCCTTGTCGTTCAGGCGGGCGCAGATGACAAATGGAAACCCGAACCGCGCCTGGTAGGCGTCGTTGAGGCGCTGGATCTCGGAGGCCTCGGCGGCCGTCAGCCGGTCGAGGCCCGCCGCCGCCTGCTCCCCGGCCGAGGAATCCGTGAGCTGCCCCGCCTGCGCGAGGCGACCCGCGAGGTCCGGGTGGGCGCGGACAAGCGCCAGCTGCCGCCCGGCCGGGGCGGCGAGCATGGTGGCGCACAGCGCCGCGTGGAGCCCGTCGACGCTTTCGAAGGGACGCTTGTCAAAGGTCTCCTCCGCCACCCAGGGGGAGTGCTCGAAGAGGTGCCCGAGCGCGTCGACGAACGCCTCCCGGTCGCACGCGTTCAGCGCGCCCAGTGTCGGCTGCATGGAGGCCTTCACTTGAGGAGCTCGTAGGCCGGAAGGGTCAGGAACTCGTCCAGGGTCGGGTTCTTGACCATCTCCATGAAGAGGTGGGCGGCCACCCGGAAGTGCCCGTTCATGTACCTCTCCATGCCGACCTCGCCCTCGATCTTGGCGATCACCTCGCCGAGCAGCATCTCGTAGTGGGAGGGGGTGATCGCCTTCCCGTCCTCGAGACGGCCCCCGCGGTGAAGCCACTGCCAGAGCTGCGCGCGGGAGATCTCGGCCGTCGCCGCGTCCTCCATCAGGTTATAGAGGGGCACGCATCCCGATCCGCCGAACCAAGCCTCAAGGTACTGGATCCCGACGCTCAGGTTGGTCCGGATCCCGGCATCCGTGATCGTCCCGGCGGGCGGCGCGAGGAGCTCGGCGGCGGTCACGTTCACGTCGTCCCTCTGGCGGGCGACCTGGTTCGGGCCGGGCATGTGCTTGTCGAACGCCTTGAGCGCGATGGGGACCAGGCCGGGATGGGCAACCCAGGTGCCATCATGCCCGTCCGTCGCCTCCCTCTCCTTGTCCGCGAGGACCTTGGCGAGCGCCTCCTCGTTGGCCGCCGGGTTGTTCTTGATCGGGATCTGGGCCGCCATGCCCCCCATGGCGTGCGCGCCGCGGCGGTGGCACACCTTGATCACGTGGAGGCAGTAGGCGCGCATGAAGGGCGCCGTCATCGTGATCTGCGTCCGGTCGGGGAAGATGTAGTCCGAACGGTCGCGGAGCTTCTTGATGCAGCTGAAGATGTAGTCCCAGCGGCCGCAGTTGAGCCCGGACGCGTGGTCGCGGAACTCGTAGAGCATCTCCTCGGCCTCGAACGTCGCCAGGATCGTCTCGATAAGCGCGGTAGCCCGGATGGAGCCCTGCGGGATCCCGAGCGCAGCCTGCGCCTGCACGAACACGTCATTCCACAGGCGCGCCTCGAGATGGCTCTCCATCTTCGGCAGGTAGAAATAGGGCCCCGACCCCCGCGACAGGAGCTCCCTTGCGTTGTGGAAGAAATAGAGCCCGAAGTCGAATAGGCTCCCGGAGACCGGGCTTCCATCCAGGAAAACGTGCTTCTCGGGCAGGTGCCAGCCGCGGGGGCGCACGAGCAGCGTGGCCGTCTTCTCGTTCAGCTTGTAGGCCTTCCCCTCGGGGCTCGTGAACGAGATCGAGCGGCGGACGGCGTCCCGCAGGTTGACGTGGCCGTCCAGTAGGTTCTCCCAGGTGGGCGACGTGGCGTCCTCAAAGTCGGCCATGAACACCTTCGCCCCGGAATTGAGGGCGTTGATCACCATCTTCCGGTCCACCGGGCCGGTGATCTCCGTCCTGCGGTCCAGGAGGTCCGCCGGCGCCGGCGCGACCTTCCAGGAGCCCTCGCGGATGGACTTCGTCGACGGGAGGAAGTCCGGGAGCACGCCCGAGTTGAGCTCGGCCTGGCGCGCCACGCGGGCCTGCAGGAGCTCGCGCCTTCGGCCCTCGAACTTGCCGAAGAGCCCCGCCAGGAAGGCGCAGGCCTCCGGCGTCAGGATCTCGGCGTGCTGGGGCTCGATAGGCCCGCGGATTTCAAGGCCGGAGAGGTTTGTGGCGGTCATATTGCGGAGCGGTTTGTCCAAAAAAGGTAACTTCCTCTTGTGTCCTGTCACCTCCATTGTACCGTCGGGTCTCCATGCGTTCCATTGGGTTGAGCGACAGAAACTGACCATGAGCTACGAAAACTTCATGCGGGAGGCGATCCGGCTGTCCGAGGAGGGCGCCAAGTCCGGCCGCGGCGGCCCATTCGGCTGCGTCGTGGTCCGCGCGGGCCAGGTCGTCGGCAAGGGCAGCAACCAGGTGACCTCGACGAACGACCCGACCGCCCATGCGGAGATGGTGGCGATCCGGGAGGCCTGCAAGGCGCTGGAGACGTTCCAGCTCGCCGACTGCACGCTCTACGCCAGCTGCGAGCCCTGCCCGATGTGCCTGTCCGCGATCTACTGGGCCCGCATCCCGACCGTGTACTATGCCAACACGCGTGCGGACGCGGCGGCCATCGGGTTCGACGACGACTTCATCTACCAGCAGATACCCCTCCCGGTTAAGGAGCGCCGGGTCTCGATGCAGCCGCTCCTGCGGGATGAGGCGAAGGGGGCCTTTGCCGAGTGGGCGAAGAAATCCGACAAGGTGGCGTATTGAGGCCGCCGCACTTGCCAAATCAGCCGTTTCCCGCAGATTTTAGGCCGCATGAATTTCCATAATTTCCAGCCCGGCCTCACCGCTCCCCTTCCCCGGCTCGATGACGACGAGGACGAGGATGAGGAGGCCGAGGAGATCGCCGCCGCGAAGCGCGATCCGTCCGTATCTCTCTTGATACAGAAGCGGTTCCTGAACCAGAGGAAGCTGTTCCTCTGGGGCCCCGTGACCGACGAGTCCGCCAAGGACATGTGCGAGAAACTCCTGTATCTCGAGTCGACCGCCCCGGGCAAGGACATCACCTTCTACATGAACACCCCGGGGGGCTCCATCACGGCCGGCATGGCGGTGTTTGACACGATGAGGCTCATCTCGTCCCCGATCACGATCGTCGTCACCGGGATGGCCGCGTCGATGGGCTCGATCCTCCTCTGCGCGGCGGCCAAGGGCCGGCGCCTCATCTATCCCCATGGCCGCGTCCTTATCCACCAGCCCCTCATCTCGGGCCGCTTCATCGGCCCGGCGACGGACATCAACATCCAGGCGCTGGAGATGGAAAAAATTCGCGCCGAGCTGAACCAGATCCTCGCCGACGCCTCGGGCCAGCCGATCGACAAGATCTCCAAGGACAGCGACCGCGACTTTTACCTGAACGCCAAGGAGGCGGTCGCGTACGGCCTGGCCGACAAGATCGTCGAGAAAATCTGAGGGTTCCTGGGTTAGTGTTTCGTCCCGGCCGGTTTCCCGGCCGCCGGGCCAATCTCCTCTTCCCACTCCGCGGCCTGGGCGGTGTCGCCGGAGACGAGCGCGACCTGGCGGGCCTCCGCCATCCATGGCGACCTGACCGCAGGGGGAATCTGGTCGACGGCGAAGAGCTTCCGGTAGATGTCGATGGCCTCGCCGGTCCGCCCGTCGGACGCGAGGAACACGGCGGATTCACGCAGGAGTTCCCAGTTGCTGGCCGAGGGCTCCGCTGCGTCGGCCGCTCCCTTGATCACCCAGGCCGCCTCCTCCTTGTTGCCCTCGAACCGCAGCCTTTGCGAAAGCGCAAAGGCTAGCGCCAGGTTGGGCGCCACCTTCATGGCCGCCTTGCCCGCCTCGATTGCGTCCCCTTTCTTCCCGTCCGCGTCCAGGAGATCCATTTGCCGGATGACGGCGTAGCCGGCCAGCCGCGACGGAAGAGCAGCCAGGTTATCCGTCTGCTTGGAGAGGGGCACGGCGAACGGCCGGTAGAGCGGGTCGCCGATCACGATCGACTGCCAGCTGAGGACCGGCAGCGCGAAGTAGGCGGCGTCAACTAGGTCATCGCCCCGCGCGAGCGCCTCCATCAGAAGGTCCGGTCGGTGCAGGTACTCGAGATAGGGCTCGAACACGTTGCTCACCGTGGCCGTGACCCCGCGGGCGATCAGTGGACCGCACCAGCCCTCCGTCGAGGACCGGAGTGTATGCGCCGAGAAGCTGTGGATATGGACGGCGATGGCGCCTGGCGGGAAGCGGAAGCCCGGGAGCGCAAAGGGACCGTTCAGGTCGGGCGCGTACCACCCGAAATATAGGGCAGGCGCGTCGATCCGCGAGGTGCCCGCCAGTGTCCCCGGCCCGTGTCCGATCGTGAGGCTGTATCCAAGGTTGCCGATTTCGTCGGCGGTGGCCTCCAGCCAGCGGTCACCCAGTTGATTCGGCCCGGCAATGTCCACGTAGCCGCGCCC
>PMSP01000378.1 GCA_003168315.1 Opitutaceae bacterium | reverse complement strand
CAGCGACGCCCTGGCCGCGGCGCAGCAGCAGGCGATCCAGGGCGGCCTCCAGCAGTGGCTCTCCGACCTGATCAAGGTGCAGTCGGTCGATGTCGCGGCCGACGACGCGACCCTCCTGATCACGATCACGTACACGATCATCCAGAGCCAGCAGCAGCAGACTCAGCAGTTTGTCTTCGGAGGCACGGCCACCTGATGTATTCCTGCTCCAATAATTACCGCCGGGCGCTCGTGCTTCAGGATCCCCTCCTGAACGGCATCGACTATCTCGAGGTGGCCGGCAACCGGCCCTGCGGGACCGAGCTGCTTCTCACGCTCCTGCACGACGCGAGGAACGTGACGCTCGAGGTGGCCCAGGTGGTCATCACGGGGGGGGCGGCCGACGCCCAGGTGAAGGTGGTCTCGGTCACGGCCGGCACGAATGACGCCCCCTTTGTCGTCACGATCGGGCTGGACAAGTCCGGCGACTTTGCGCCCTACACGCTCCGGCTGATCGCGGAGCCCGGCCCGGGATCCGAGGATCCCCCCGACGGGTTCGACCCCCAGCTCTGCCAGGTCGGGTTTTCGTTCAAGGCCGGGTGTCCCGCGATTGGGGACTGCCTGGCCGACACCTGCTGCCCGCCGGATCTCCCGCCTGAGCCCGACATCAACTACCTTGCGAAGGACTACGACGGGTTTCGGCAGGTGATGCTGGACAGGATGGCCGTCCTCACGAGCGCCTGGACGGAGACCCATGTGCCGGACATCGGGATCGCTCTCGTGGAGACGCTGGCCTACGTCGGCGACCACCTGAGCTACCAGCAGGACGCGGTCGGCACGGAGGCCTACCTGGACACGGCGCGCAGCCGGATCTCGCTGCGCCGGCACGCCCGGCTGGTGGACTACCCGCTGAACGAGGGCTGCAATGCGAGGGCCTGGGTCTATTTCCAGCTGGCGAAGAACATAACGGTCAGCGTGCCGCTCCCGGCGCTCACGCAGGTCTTCCCCCGGGTTCCCGGGCTGCCCCCTTCCGTCAACCCGAACCAGTATGCCCTGGTCGCCACGCTCCAGAAGAGCGCGCCGGCCTTCAGCACGATGGGCGCGGCGACCCTGTATCCCGAGCAGAACCAGATGCAGTTCTACACGTGGAGCGATTCCAACTGCTGCCTCGGCACGGGGAGCACGCGGGCGACCCTCCTCGGGACGCTGACGTCGCTGGCTCCCGGCACGGTGCTGGTCTTCCAGGAGGTCATCGGACCGCTGACGGGCGACCCGGATGACGCGGATCCCGCCAAGCGCTGGGCCGTCATGCTCACCGGCGCGAGGACCCGCGACTACAAGGACCGGCTGCTCGAGGATCCCCTGAACCCGGGGCTCTGCGTGACCGAGATCACCTGGGGCGCGGCCGACGCGCTGCCTTTCCCGCTCTGCATCTCGTCCACGACCGACGCGGAACACGGGCAGATCCAGGTCGAGAACGTCAGCGTAGCCCTCGGCAACATCGTGCCGGCCGACCAGGGGCTCTGGCCCGGCGCCCCCGAGGCCCTGGGAGAGGTGCCGGGCCCAGCCGAGGCCCTGGCGACCGAGAACACGTGCGCATGCAACAGCACAAGCCCCGTCGATCCGCCGCGGTCCGCCTACTATCCCCAGCTGGCGAACGCGCCGCTGACGTTTGCGCGGGCCTTCGACGGGTCCTCGGCCTCGGTGTTCCTTGGACCGCCGGCCTTTGGGGCGTCGCCCCCGGTGGCCCAGATCACGGTGACGGACGACAGCCTCAACCCCTGGGACGTCCTGCCGGACCTGCTCTCGCTGGACGAGACCCAGAGGGGATGTGTCGTCGAGATCGAGTACAACGGGGCGGCCTTCCTCCGCTTCGGCGACGGCCACTGCGGGGAGGCCCCGCCGGTGGGAGCCTCCTTCCAGGCCTTCTACCGCGTGGGAAACGGGGCGGTGGGCAACGTCGGGTTCGACACCCTGGCGCACGTCCTGACCCCGGTGGCCGGCATCGCGCTGGTGACCAATCCCCTGGCAGCCGCAGGGGGCGTGGACCCGGAAACGATGGAGCACATCCGGCAGTGCGCGCCGTTCGCCTTCATGACCCAGCTGCGCGCCGTGACCGAGGATGACTACGGCACGATGGCCGCGCTGGACCCGGCGATCCGCGAGGCGCGCGGCACGTTTCGCTGGACCGGGAGCTGGTACACCGCCTTCGTCTCGATCGACTCCGTGGCGGAGAACCTGCCCGAGTCGCTCGTCCGCTCCACGGAGAAGCGGCTCGACCTGCTGCGGATGATGGGCATGGACCTCGACGCGGAGGCGGCCCTGATCGTCGGGCTGCGGATCGAGATGTTCGTCTGCGTGGACCTCGACCACTTCCAGGGCGACGTGGAGGCGGCCATAGAAAAGCTGCTGATCACGGGAAACCAGTGCGGCGGGCAGCCGGGCATCCTGAACCCGGACAATTTCACGTTCGGCCAGACGATCTTTGCGAGCCCGCTGGTGGCCGCGGTCCAGGGGGTGGAGGGCGTGGCCTCGGTGACGCTCAGCGTGCTGCAGCGGATGAGCGACCCGTCCATCGACGGCGCGGCCCAGGGCTACCTGACCATGGGCCGGCTGGAGATCGCGCGGTGCGACAACGATCCCGACCGGGCCGACTACGGGATCCTAGTCCTTAACATGGGAGGGGGAAAATGAACGGGGACTGCCAGGACCAGGACACGATGTGCGGCTGCTGCGAGGGGATCACCCTGCAGACGCCCCAGCCGATCACGAACCGGCCCCGGCTGTCCGCGATCCAGTACCGGGTCGGGACGCAGCCCGAGTTCAAGGCCAGCCTGCTGGCGGGCCTGTCGAATTCCCAGTGGCCCGCCCTCGGCGGGCTGCGCACGAGGCTGGACACGGATTTCACGATCGCCCTCCTGGACGCTTGGGCGACGGTGTCGGATATCCTGAGCTTCTACCAGGAGAGGATCGCCAACGAGCTGTACCTGAGGACGGCGGTGGACCAGCGATCGGTCTTCGAGCTGGCGGCCCTGGTGGGGTACAAGCCGGCGCCGGGAGCGTCGGCCTCCGCCTACATCGCGTTCACGCTGAACAGCGCAGCCGGATCCCCCGACAACGTGCTGATCGCCGCGGGGAGCGCCGTCCAGAGCGTCCCGGGGCCGGGCCAGACCCCTCAGGTGTTCGAGACCTCCAGCGACCTGACCGCGCTGATCGAATACAACGCGATCCCCGCCCAGGCGACGATGCCCTGGAGCCTCGCCTCCGGGGCCACCTCCCTGTGGCTCGCCGGCGCGAGCAACAACCTGAAGGTCGGGGACGCCATCCTTTTCGTCGCCAACCCGGCCGCGGAGTTCCACTTCATCACGTCGGTCGCCGTCAACCCGGCGTCGGGCAACACCTACGTCACCTGGGACCAGGGACTGGCCGAGGTCACCGGGTCGGGCGCAAGCGTCTACGCCTTCCGGGCGAAGGCCCTCATCTACGGCGCGCAGGCTCCGGATCCCCGGGTGTTCGCGACCACGCTGCCTATCCTAAACTCGACGACCTACTCCGACTACGGCAGCGGCCCGGACTGGGACTTTGACATCGCAAAGTTCGGGTCGGGGAGCAACCAGGTCTGCCTGGACGCCACCTATCCGGGCCTCGCTCCGGCGACGGGCACCGGCGCCGTCCCCCAGTGGGCGGTCTTCGTGAGCGAGGGGGTTCCGGTGCTCTACCAGATCACGGCGGCTGACGAGTACGCCCCGATGCATTTCACGCTGACGACCAAGACCACCCGGGTGGCGCTCTCAAACGAGCAGACCCTGAACGCGGCATCCCAGCCGATCAGCGCGGTGCCGACCCAGCTGAGCGGCCTTGTCTCCGGCGACACGCGCAACTGCGCCGTTTACGTCCAGAGCAGCCCGCTCACGCCTGTCGACCCGCCCTTTGGCGGGACCTGGCCCTATGCGATCCAGCCGGGGATGCTCCTGCCCGTTGCGGGCAAGACGCTGGTGATTGCCGATATCCAGGAGCTCGCCGCCGGGCAGGCCGTGGCCATTTCTGGCCGGAATCTCCGGCTGCAGGTGAACACCACCGGCAAGAGCTTCGTCCCGGGCGGCGCCGCGGCCGAGCAGCCGGTCACGGTCGGCCAGCAGTTCATCGTGACCCAGTATCCCCCGGTGACCGGACTGTGGCAGGTCACGACGACCAGCGGGGTCGCGGGCACGCTCCAGCTGGCCGACGGCGACCTTGTCCTCGTGCCCTCCGCGGCGGCCGACCCGACCGCGAGCGAGGCGGCGATCGTCAACGAGGCCGTTCCCAGCGGCCCCAGCACCACGCTGACGTTCTCGCAGCCGCTGGCCGGCATCTATGACCGCGGCACGGTCGGCGTGAACGCCAACGTGGTCCTGGCGACCGACGGCCAGACCGTGAACGAGATCCTCGGCAGCGGCGACTCGACCAATCCCGCGCTCCAGTTCACGCTCAAGCAGTCGCCGCTCACCTACCTGAGTTCGTCCGCCGGCCTGGGGGTGGTCTCCACGCTTCAGGTGTGGGTGAACAACCTCGAGTGGAACGAGGTGGGCAACTTCCTGGACTCGGGCCCGAGCGACCGGGTGTTCGTCACGGTGATGAACGAGGACCAGAGCGTGACGATCCAGTTCGGCGACGGCGTCGCCGGTGCGCGCACGCCGACCGGGCAGATGAACATCCGGGCGGTCTACCGGAAGGGAATCGGGCTCCCCGGCATGGTCCAGGCTGGCCAGCTGACTCAGCCCCTGGACCGGCCGCAGGGCCTTAAGAGCGCGACCAATCCGTCGCCGGCCGGGGGCGCCAGCGATCCGGACACGGCCGCGACCGCACGGTCCAGCGCGCCGCTGAACGTGCTGACGCTCGGCCGCGTCGTCTCGCTCGACGACTACCAGAACTACGCCCTCGTCTTCGGGGGCATCCTGAAGGCACTGGCCACCTGGACCTGGTTCAACGGGGTGCGCGGGGTTTTCCTGACGGCGTCCGGCCCGGGTGGCGCCGTCCTGGGGCCGCCGACCACCACCGACCTCGTCACGGCCTTTCACAACATCGGCAATCCCTACGTCCCGGTGTTGGTCCAGTCGCAGGCGCCGATCCTCTTCGACGTGGGCGCCAGCGTCCAGGTCGGCGCCGACTACGACCCGACGCTCGTGCTCGCGCAGGCCTGGGCCTCGCTCATGTCCACCTTCAGCTTCGACCAGCAGCAGTTCGGCGAGGGCGTGGCCCAGAGCGAGGTCATCGCCGTCATCCAGCAGGTGCCCGGTGTCGTCGCCGTCGAGATCACCGCGTTCTACAGGTCCGACACCGGCCAGGGGTCCGGCCCGCCACCGTCCGTCCTGCGCGCCTCCGCGCCCGTCTCGGGCTCGGACGGCACTCTGACGCCAGCCGAGATTTTGGTCCTCGATCCCGCGTGCCAGGGGCTGGTCGTGCCCTGGGCGCTGCAAACGTCATGAGCTTCACGCCTGAACAGATCTACGAGCTCCTTCCCGCGATCTATCGCACGCGCGACGCGGAAAACGGCGAGCCGCTGAAGGCGCTCCTCGCGGTGATCGCGACGCAGGTCGCCGTCACGCAGGACAACCTGGAGCAGCTCTACGCCGACGAATTCATCGAGACCTGCGCCTCGTGGGCCGTCCCCTACATCGGCGACCTGGTCGGGGCGGACCTGATCTACGAGCTTAGCTCGGCCGTCGGCCAGAGGGCCTTTGTGGCAAACATGATCGGCTACCGCCGGCGCAAGGGCACGCTCCTCGACCTGGAGCAGGTGTCGATGGATGTCTCGGGGATGCCGGCTGTCGGCGTCGAATTCTTCAAGCTGCTGATCACGACGCAGAGCATGCGCCATCTCCGTCCCCAGAACCAGGCCACGCTTGACCTCAGGCGGGGCGGGCAGCTCGACCGGCTCGACTCGGCCTTTGACACGGTGAATCGGACGATCGACGTGAGGCGCATCGCGCCCCGCGTGCGCCGCACGCAGGACCCGGATCCCACGCCGCTCGACATCGACCTGCACGGCGGCGGAAGGTTCAACATCCCCGACATCGGCATCTACCTGTGGAGGTGGGAGAGGGACCTCACGGTCACGCAGTCCCCGGCCTTCCAGGTCGACGGGAAGCGCTACATGTTCAGCCCGCTCGGCCAGGACATGCCGCTGTTCAACGCGGTGCCACCCCGCGTCTCCTTTGAAGGACTGATGAAGCGGCTCGACGTGCCCCAGCCGATCCGCCGCCGGGAATTCTACTGGGACAAGGCCGCGTTCTACGGCCCCAGCATCCTCCTGACGGTCGACGGCGTGGCCGTCGACCGCTCGCAGATCTGCTGCCGGGACCTGTCCGACGGAGTGGGGGGGCAGTGGGGCTGCACGGAGGCCGGGAAGATCTCGGTGGATCCCATGCTCGGCCGGATCCAGTTCGCATCCGACCTTCCGGTTCCCTCCCGGCTGCTGGTCAACTACACCTACGGGTTCGGCGGCTTCATCGGCGGCGGGGCCTACCCCCGGACCTGCACCCCCCCGGCCAGGCCGACCTTCGTTGCCCAGGTCGGCGCCCCGCTGACGCCCACCCTCCAGTCGGCGGTGGACGCCTGGAACGCACTCGCGCCGGGGGAGATCGGCGTCATCCTCCTGTCCGGCTTTCAATCCATCGGCGCTGACCTAACCGGCGTGTCCGCGATCAGCCTGCCGTCCACGAGCCAGCTGTGGATCCTGGCCGCGGAGGTCCACGAGGATGGCATCCCGAGCTTCAACGACTCCTGCACGACGCTGACGGGGGACATCCAGGTCCAGGGGGTCCAGATCCCCGGACCCGACGGCGAGGTCCTGGTCCCGGGCGCTCTCTTCGTCAGCGGACTCTGGATTTCCGGGAGCGTGGAGATCGCGGGCGGCGGCTGCAGCGTGGCCCTGATGGATTGCACGTTGGTCCCCGGAATCGCCCTGACCCGCAACGGCAGGCCTGTCGAGCCGGGCGAGCCGAGCCTCGTGGCCACGGCAGTTGGCGTCGCGCTGACCCTTTCGGGATGCATCTGCGGGCCGGTGGGGATCGCGCCCGGCGGCAGCGCCTGCATGAGCTCGTGCATCATCGACAGCTGCTGCCCCACGAATGTGGCCTATGCGGGTCCCGACCTCGCCTCCGAGGGGGCCGACGTGCGCATCGAGAGCTGCACGGTCATCGGGAAGGTCTGGACCCGGACGATGCAGCTTGCCTCCAACTCGATCTTCATCGCGCGCCGGCCGCGCCTCGACCCGTGGGACGCGGCGATCTGGTGCAGCCGCAGGCAGGCCGGATGCGTCCGCTTCTGCTTCGTGCCGAACGACTCGATCACGCCCCGGCGGTTCCGGTGCCTGCCGGACGTTCCCGGCGACGAGCACGCCCTGTGGCCGGACTTCATCACGCTGCAGTACGGCGATCCCTCCTATGCGATGCTGAGCGGCTACGTGCCGATGGCCGTCTGGACCGGGGCGGACGACGGCGCGGAGATGGGCGCCTTCCACGCCACGGAGGAGACGCTCGGCGTCCGCAACGTCCAGCTGTGCGCGCCGGAATTCCTCCCCCTCGGGCTGGAGGCCGGCATCTTCCTCGAGCCCTCCCGGCCGATCATCAAGCGCCGTGAGCGCAATGCCTACGGCTCCGGGGCCTTCCGCGCCGCGCCTCTCTGCGAGGACGGGAGCGTGGACGAGCTGGCATTCCTCGGCGTCGGAGCCCACCTGATTTAGACCCTTTTCCAACCACCTGACCAAAGAAAGGCGCAACCATGAAAGGCGATTTCAGCCGCATCCGGAACAACCTGAACAAGCACTACACCGCGGTGCTCCAGCAGCAGGGGCGCGTCGCGCTGGACGCCGACGTCAATGAGCAATGCGCCATTGACGAGCATATCCGCGACACGGAGATCGGCGACATCGTCGGGCCCTACGGCGGACCGAAGGGGGACTGCGGCTTCAAGATATCCATCCACGACAAGACGATCAGGATCGGTTCGGGCAGGTATTATGTCGACGGGATCCTCTGCGAGAACCCGGTGGGGGAGAGGTACGACCACCAGCCCTTCCTCATCACCACCAGCTCGGCCGATTCGGACCTGCTGGAAGACCTGACGAACGGGACGGACACCACCCTCTGCGTCTTCCTGGAGGTCTGGAAGCGCCTGGTCACGGCCCTCGATGCCCCGTGCCTGCGCGAGCCGGCCCTGGGGCAGGCCGACACGACCGCGCGCTGGCAGACGGTCTGGCGCGTCGTCGCGGAACCCATCGACGCGACGGCCACCCCGGCCCCAGCGGCCCCGTCCGTGGAAGCTCCCAAGAGGACGCTTCCCCTTCCGGTCCTGACGAAGGTCTCCGGACTCGCGAGTGCTCCCCGACTCGACGAGACGATCACGACCCAGGTGCCCATCCGCAATCCGGACCCGGTCGGGATCCTCAATCCGGTCAAGACGCCGGATCCCGTATTCGGGCAGGTTCCGGAAAGACCGGTTTTCCCGGTGGCGAATCCGGCAACCGGGGGCTGCGCTGCCATGTACCAGACGGTGAAGGGCCCGAAGTCGGGCACCCTCAGGGCGAAGACCTCCGACGATTCGTCCGATTGCACGTGCGAGCCCACCCCGCAGGCCGGCTACCGGGGCCTGGAGAACCAGTTGTACCGGGTCGAGATCCACCAGGGCGGGGACGGCGCGACGGCCACCTTCAAGTGGTCCCGCGAAAATGGCTCAGTCGTCGCCGCCGTCGAAGAGGCGTCCTCGGGCGTGAACGTGGTCGTCAACAGCCTCGGGCCCGATGTGAACCTCGGCTTCCAGGCCAACAACTGGGTCGAGCTGACCGACGACACCCTCCAGTTCGGCATCCCTCCGAACCAGCCCGGGACCCTGTACCAGGTCCAGGAGCCGCTTCCCGCGTCGCTGACGCTGGTGCTGCAGCAGCCGATGTCCGGAATTAACCCGGCCCGGAAAGCCCGGGTCCGCCGCTGGGACCAGTTTGGAGACTCCGCCGGGTCGAACGGCATCAGCGTAGCCGCCAACACGTGGATCCCGCTGGAGAACGGCATCCAGGTCGAGTTCTCCAAGGGCAACTACCAGCCGGGGGACTATTGGCTCATACCGGCGCGCACCGCCACCGGCTCCATCGAATGGCCGCCGTGCGGCAGCGATGGCCGCGAGCACCAGGAGCCGAATCGAACGGTCATCGAGCGGGCGCCTCTGGCGTGCATCTCGTGGACCGAGGCCGGCGGCTTTGCGATCGAGGACTGCCGCCGGTGCTTCAACAACCTGACGACCCTGACCGACGAGGAGGGCGCGGGCTGCTGCACGTTCCGGGTGGGCGACGGCGTCACCTCGCACGGTGACTTCACGTCCATAGGGGAGGCCGTCCGGCACCTGCCACCCGAGGGGGGCGAGGTCTGCGTCCTTGCCGGGCGTTACTTCGAGAACGTGGAGATATTCGACCGGGTCGATGTCACGATTGTCGGCTGCGGCGCCGACACGAGGATCGCCTCACCCAGCCTCAAGCCGGGATCCCAGGCTCCCGCGGGCAAGCTGCCCGTCATCCGGGTCGAGGATTCCCAGCATGTGAAGCTCCAGTCGCTCGTGGTCGAGGCGGCGGTGGGATGCGTGGGCATCCTGCTGGGCGAGTTTGCCCCCGATAGCGCGCTTGAGCGCAGGATAATTGCGGTCCGCGGAATAGCCGATCCCGGGGTGAAGGACGTCGAGATGCAGGACCTGATCGTGCTCGGGTCCAACGTGCCCGGGATATGCATCAACGGGGACGACGTGTGGCTCGAATGCAGCAAGGTCGCGATGCGGAACATCGCGAGCAAGTTCCCTGCGGTTTACGCCGCAGGCTCCGAGATCCACATACTGGAAAACTGGGTCGGCCTGACCACCACCGCGGTGCTTCCGAACGTCGTCCAGGACGACATGGAGGTGTACAAGGCAACCCAGTCGACCGGCGACGCGGGCGCGAGCCTCGTGGACGAGGAATTCGTCAGCAGCGACTACCTCAAGTCGCTTGTCGTCGCCCCCTGCGGCATCCAGATCGGGGGAAGATCAACCGACGTCTACGTTGAGCGCAACGAGATCGAGGGGGGCTGCGGCAACGGGATCACGCTCGGCAGCGTCATCGAGGTCGATGACAAGGGAAAGATCGTTGTCACCTCGGCCGGGCTTCCCTCGCAGCACAACACCTCGGGCACGCCCTGCGAGGTCAGCACGCGGGTGCCGACGGAACAGGGGTCAGGCACCCGGCTCGTCGTGGAGGGGAGGCTGGTCGACATACATATCGAGGACAACCGAATCAGGGACATGGGGCTGTGCGGCGTCGGCCCGGTGGGATTCTTCGACATCCGGGTGAACACCGAGATCGTCACGGTCGAGGGCCTGTTCATCATAGAGAACGAGATCAACCGCTGCCTCAACCAGCCGATCGTCGCGCTCTCCCAGGAGGAGAGCCTCTTCATGGGCTACGGGGCGATCTGCGTGGCGGATGTCGTGGAACTGGTCGTGAACGACAACGAGATCATCAGCACGGGTTCGAGGCTCAAGGACCCCGCCTGCGGCATCTTTGTGCTGCACGGCGAGGGGATCGAGATCAGCCGCAATCACATCATCGACCCCCGCACCGACGACACCGTGCGCTTCAGGAGCCTTTCCGGATACCGGGCGGGCATACTGATCGTGATGGTCACGCCCTACGAATCCACCGTCGCCCGGCTTGCGGCAAAGGCCGAAACGTACTTTGCACCAGGCGGGACGAGGCGCGCGACCGTGTACAGCAGCGCCATTCCGGCGCTCCGGATCCAGGAAAACGTGGTCCAGGTCCGGGTTGGCCTGGCGCTCTCCGTCTTCGGGCTGGGAGCGTTCTTCATCCAGGGGAATCATTTTGGAACCGGCGGGGCCGGCGGGACCAAGGACCAGGTGCTCGCCCTGTCGGTGGTGGTGATCAACCTGGGCACGCCGGTCGAGTTTCCGGTCCCGGTCACCAGGCTCGCCGACTTGGTCGCCTTCCTGGTCGCGAAGAACGAGGGCGCCAGCAACCTCGGCTCCTTCTATGACCTGTTTGCGACCAATTCGATCGTCGGTTCGCTGGCGCCCGGGCCGGTGATGTTCAGCCAGAACCGGTGCTCCCTCGAGGTCGGGACGGACCTCACCCTGACGATCGCATCGATTCTCATCCTGACCCTGGATGACCTCGGGTTCCAGGACAACCAGTGCTGGTATTATCCGGCCGCTGGGGAACCCGCGGTCTTGCTGGACGCCCTGCTCTTCGGGATCACCAACCGGGTCGTCGGCAACCGTTTTCAGGAGCCGTGCGGTTCCGTCCTGCGATCCTGCCTCGCCGTGGGCCTGGCCTCGATCGCGTCCCTCAACATCGCGTCGAACAACATCATCGACAAGACATTCGTCCAACCCATCCGATCCAACATGGTCGTATGCAAGAAGGACGGTTAACCGAGCAAACACATGAGATCCAAAGACGACACCCAGGGCGGCGAAACGAAGGGCTCCAGCGACGCCTCCGTGACGGGCACGCTGCTGCAGCAGGGCTGGGCGCCCCTAGTCGATACACAGTCCGCCCAGCAGTTGACCAGCATCGGCCTCGTGAGGCAGGCGAGGATCAACCAGCAGAAGCGCGAGCTCGCCACGCTCACGGCGACGTACGGCGCGACCGATACCCGCGTCGTGGCCCTCACCGCGTCGCTCGCGAGCCAGCATTCATTCGTGTCCGTGCTGGGCGTGGCGCGCGACATAGCGACCACGGCGGCCCCCGCCGTGCCGGCCAACGGCTGGGTCCTGCACGGGCGCGTCCGGGACAAGAACCTGCTCCCGGTCGCAAAGCTCAGCGTCAGCCTGGTGGACGAGGCGAAGTCGCTCCTGACCGCGTACGGCTATTCCTACACGGATTCGACGGGATACTTCACGATGACCCATGATCCGGCCGCGCCGGGAGCGAGCGCGACGTCGACCCCGTTGAGCGCGTACGTCCAGGTCCTGAACAAGGCGGGCAAGCCCCTCTTCATCGACAGTTCCGCATTCACGATCGACGCCGGCGCCACCCTGTATCGGGACGTTGCGCTCACGAGCCTCAGTCCCTTGGGGGCACCCCCCCCGGGTGCTGCCAAGCTCCAGGCCGCCGGCCCGTCGACTGCCGGCACGGCGCCCGCGCCCGATGATCCGGCCGCCGGCGGCACCGCGACCGGGGCGAAGGCCACGGGCGGCGCCGAAACGAAGAGTGCCGCACCCAAGGACAAGAAATGAGGCGGGTAACCAGCCCTGCAGGAGCGCCTGGGTCCACGGAAACCTTCAGCCGGAGGAGCCGGTCGCTGCCTCGCGGAGGGATCATATGAAGGCGGTTTGGTCCTACTGGAGCCGGCCGATCGAGACCCACAAGGAGGGTAACTCATGGTGCCAACCGATTCATCATCTGCTGGCATGGGGAATTTCTCTTCGGGCGGCCCAGCGCCATTACCCGGATACCGTCCTTGTGACCGACCTCGCGGGACGCAGACTCCTGGTCGACAAGCTGGGTCTCGCTTTTTCCGAGGTCTCGACCGAGCTGGAGCGGCTGCGGGACGTGGACCCGAAATGGTGGGCGCTGGGAAAGCTCGTGGCTTACAGCCTCCAGGATCGGCCCTTCCTGCACATTGACACGGACGTGTTCCTTTGGAATCCGCTGCCTCCCCACGTGGTCAATGCGCCCGTGTTCGCCCAGAATCCGGAATATCCCGCGGTTCACCCGCTCAGTTACCCCTATGGCCCCCTCGACATCGAGCGCGCCTTCGCGGCCGAGGGAATCGAGCTTCCGCTGGAATGGCAGTCGGAACGCTCGCGGGATGACGCCTACTATCCTGAGGAGAACTGCGGAATCGTCGGAGGCAATCGGACGGATTTTCTGCGCTATTATTCTGGGCTGGCCCTCGACCTCGTGATGAACCCGCGCCACAGGGGGGCGATGGCCCGGCTCGGCGACAAGGGTTACAACATGATCGTCGAGCAGTTTCTCCTGGCGGCCTGCGTAAGGTACCATCGCCGCAATCCCGACTCTCCCTTCAAGGGCGTGAAGATAACCCACCTATTCCGGGGCGCCCACGAGGCCTATGAATACCAGAACTCCACCCGGGCAGGCTTCACGCATCTCATGTGCGCCAAGTCCCATCCCGCCGTCGGGCGGCGCATGGAGGAGCGGGTCAAAAGGGAGGATCCGGCCTATTTCCGGCAATGCGAGAAGCTGGCCGCATCATGACGGGCATCCCCCCATTTTCCCCGACGCGGACCCCTAGAACTGGCGCCCGTCCGGTGGACTCAAGGTTCTCTCGTCCCAAATAACTCCCATGAAAAACACAAAACTAGTCTCAATCCCTGGCAGCCAACGCAAGCCAGTCGACGGTGCCCGGGCCATCGGGCGTGTCTCGAAGGATGAACGATTTGAAGTCACCGTCCGGGTGCGCCGCCGCAAGGCGATCCCCGCGGCCATGATCGATGGGCGATCGGCCCCGCATACCCGCACCTACCTCACCCACAAGAAGCTGGAGGCCGAATATGGGGCGGGCCTGAAGGACATCCGCAAGGTGGAGGCGTTCGCCCGCAAGAGCGGGCTCGTGGTTGTCGAGTCGAGTGCCGCCCGGCGCAGCGTCATTTTGTCCGGCAGCGCAGTCGCCTTCAGCAGCGCGTTTGGCGTGAAGCTGCAGGTCTGGGAGCACGCGGGAGGCACCTATCGAGGGCGGACGGGTTCCGTGAAGGTGCCCTCGGCATTGGCCGACGTCATCACCGGCGTCTTCGGCCTGGACAACCGGCAGTACGCCAAGCCCCATTTCAGGCGCCTGCGGGATGTCGCCTCGGCTGCCGCTTTTGACGGCTATGCGCCGCCGCAGGTGGCGAAATTCTACGGATTTCCCACGGGCGTGGATGGGACGGGGCAGGTCATCGGCATCATTGAACTCGGGGGCGGATATCGGCCGGCGGACCTCAAGAAATATGCGGCAAAGATCGGCTCTCCGCTGGCAAAGGTGACGCCGGTTTCCGTGGGGGCGGGCCGCAATAGCCCCACCAACGCAAATAGCGCAGACGGTGAGGTGATGCTCGACATCGAGGTTGCGGGCTCGATTGCCCCAGGTGCCGAGATCGTGGTCTATTTTGCTGCGGGCGCCTCGGACCAGGATTTCCTGGCCGCGATCACGCAGGCGGTGCACGACAGTGAAAACAAGCCCGGCGTAATCTCCATCAGCTGGGGGGGGCCAGAGGCTGCGGCAGAGGCGAGTTTTCAGACGGAGTTTGACCAGGCTCTCCAGTCTGCGGCGGCCCTCGGGATCACCGTCACGATCGCCTCCGGCGACAGCGGGGCGGCCGATGAGGGTCCCAACGAATGGGACAACCTTCCCCATGCCGATTTTCCCGCCTCGAGCCCCTACGCGCTGGGATGCGGGGCGACCAACATACAGGTGAGCGGCGGCGCGATCAGCTCGGAGTCCGTGTGGAACCAGAACGCGGCCGACACCCAGCAGGACTCGTTCGGGTCCAGCGGCGGCGGGGTAAGCCAGTTCTTTGCGGTCCCTGCCTACCAGGCCGCCGCAGGGGTGCCGGACAACCCCACGACCAACAAGCCCGGCCGCGGCGTGCCCGACGTGACCGGCAACGGCGATCCCGCCTCGGGATACCTGGTCCGGGTCGACGGCGAGCTGGCCGTGATCGGGGGCACGAGCTCGGTGGCGCCGCTCTGGGCCGCGCTCATCACGCTGGTGAACCAGAAGCTCAACACGCGGGTCGGGTTCATCAATCCGCTGATTTACGCCCATCCCAGCGCCCTGAAGGACATCGTCCTTGGAACCAATGAGGTCGGAACAAATAAGGTTGGCTTCGCGGCCGGCCCTGGCTGGGACGCCTGCTCGGGACTGGGCAGTCCTAATGGTTTGCAGGTCCTCGCCGCGCTGGGGAGCCCGCCAGCGACGGGCACGTCCCCGGCGGCGGCATCCAGGACCAAGAGGCGCAAGCCGGGCTGACAACCCAGGAGCCACAATGTAGAGATCCGCACGGCCGCACAAGCCGGGCCCTCCTCCTCGGGTGGCTCCTGGTCGAGCCTGTCCCGATCGTCTCCGACTGCTTCCCGCTGGCATGGCCGGCCTGGGGGCCGCCGCCGGCGGACGGGGCGGGAATCCCGCGGTGAAACCGTTTTGAAATCCCGCGAAATCCGCCCAGGCTAGGCGATGTCCTGGGATGTGAAGTTCACTTGGCTGGACTGTGCCCACGCTCCCGCAGATAGTCGTTTAATCCCTTCGCGAGGCTCACGAAATCGGACGGAATCATGATGACCGTCGTGCTGTTGTTTTCAGCCCCGACCTCGGAAATCATCTGAAAGCGGCGCAGCTCGAGCGCCGCCGGGTTTTCAGCCATCTGCAACGCCGCCGCCGACAGCTTGTGGGAGGCCTCCAATTCTGCCTCGGCCTTGATGATCCTAGCCCGCTTTTCCCGAATGGCCTCGGCCTGCATCGCCATCACCTGCTGCATCGCCTCCGGCAGCTCCACGTCCTTCATCTCAAAACGCTCCACCTCAAGCCCCCAGGCCTTTGTCGCCCCGGCGATGCTTTGCTGAAGCAGGCTGTTGATCTTGTCCCGCTGCTGCAGCACCTCGTCGAGATCGTGTTGACCGATAATGTTGCGCAGCCCTGTCAGGGCGAGTTGGTAAACCGCGGACCCGGAATCCCGGACCGCGATCACCGACTTTGCCGAGTCGACGACGCGGTACCAGAGAACCGCGTTCACCTTAATTGTCACACTGTCGCGCGTGATGGTCTCCTGTTGCTCAGCGGAAACGGTGAGCGTGCGGATGTCGATGGTGACCGTCCGCTCGATCCCAAGCGGAATTATCCAATAGATGCCCGGGCCACGAAGGCCGACGTAGCGCCCGAGGCGAAAGAGTACGCCGCGCTCGTATTCCTGGGCGATGCGGACTCCCGTGAGGATGAAAAATGCCACGATACCGACGGGGATGAGGATCATATTTGCGGGGGGTTGGGTGATGTCGGGAAAAGGCTGCCGGGCTGGGATTCGCACCATTCGCGGCCGTGGCTACATCAGGGGGTCGAGTAGAGGTCGAGGACCCGCTGGACGACGTCGGGGGTCAGCTGGTGGCCGTCAAGGAGGGGGAATCCCTCCCACCTCACGATGCCGGCGGGATCGATGATGAGGACGTGCGGGATCCCGACGACGTTCAGCTCCTTCTTCGTCCGGGCCTCCGTGTCGATGGCCACGAAGTAGTCAATCACCGGGGCCTTCATCGCCCGCACGGTCTGCTCGGGCTCGTCGGAGAGGCCGATCACGTCGACGCGGTCCCCGAACTGGCGGTGGATCTCGTTCAGCTCGGCGATCGCCTCCCGGCAGGGCTTGCACCAGGTCGCCCAGAAATCGATGAGGATGAACCGGCCGTCCCTGGGGGGAGGCCGGTCGGTGAGCCATTTCTCGATGTGGATGCGCGGGGCCCGCTGGCCGAGGCACGAGTCCGCCCAGATCTGCTTGCCGGCCTCCGCGCGGACGAAGTCGATCCGCGCGCTGATGAGCGGGTTCGCGAGCGGGACGACCTTCTCGGGCGGGAGCGGGGCGGAGGCGACCGCCGGGGCCACGGCGGGCTCCGGGGCCTTCTCGGCCTGCGCGGGGGCCGCCTTGACGTAGACTATCTTCGTGACGACGCCGTCGACCACGGTCACCTGCATGTCCGGCCAGCCGTAGATGACCCTTGCGCCCACCGAGGCCTGGTTGGCGGGCCTGCCCTTGAGGGCCAGGAGGTCCGCCTCCTTCATCCCCTCGGAAACCTCGGCGGACAGGTGGGCCGCGAGGGCCAGGAAGAGCGCCGCGAGGCGGATCGGCTTTGGGCGGAGGTTCAAGCGCGGGGCGGGGACTACTTGACGGCCTTCGGCAGCGGNNTGCCGTCCCGGACCCCTTTGATCCAGAGGAAAGCCGTCACGACCGCAGTGTCGCCCCAGACCCGCACCGTCTGGGTGCCGGCATCCTCCTCCTGCCGCTCGTAGACGGTCGACTTCTGGCGCGCCTCGTCCAGCTGCTGGGACTTGGTGAACGCGAGCCCCCGGCCGGTGACGAGGAGCATGTCGTCGGCCAGTATCCGGTCCATCGTCGCGACGTCGTTGGCCTTCACGGCGGCCTGGAACTGCGTGTCCAGGGCCGCCACCGCCTTCATGTCGTCGGCCGGGGAGGCCGCGAGCGCGGTGCCCGCGAGGAGGCAGCTCGTGCCGATCGAGCGGAGCATCCTGTTCGATTTTTTCATGGGGGGTCGGATGGTGCCCCCGAGACTGGGGCCTATTTCGGGTCGAGTCGAGAGGCATGGCTTGCCGCGGGGAGCTACCGCACCTTCGGGCGCACGAGCGTGTCGGTGAACCGGTACGAGCAGGCGGGGGCCTGGGTCGCAACGGAGCAGCCGGAACCTATTGGTTGTGCCGACCTTGGCGAACCTGGCCCGTTCCATCGGGCTGGACCGCGACGCTTTTCTTTTTGTTTTCTGAAAAAAAGGCGCAACCAACGCCGGGACTCCATCGTCTCCGTAACAGTTCGGAAACAAATTCGACCTTTCGACGTGAAGCAGAATCGTCTTCATCCCATCCGTTCGCCATGGCGGGACGTGTCCTAGCCGTCATCTTCTGCATCTCGCTTGCGGCCGAGGCCGGGGCGCAGCAGGGGGCTCCACCCCCGGTTTCCATCCTTCAATCGGGCGCGCAGCTGGCGCCGGGATACATCTTCATACCCCCGGCCGCCGGGGCCGGGGCCGCGACGGTCTACGCCAACGGCCCCGAGATCGTCGACAACCTGGGGCGCCCGGTCTGGTTCATGCCGCTGACGGGAAGCGGCCTGGCCTCCGACTTCCGGGTGCAGACCTACCGGGGCAACTCGGTCCTCACCTGGTCCCAGGGCGTCGGCTTCGAGAACCCGACCGTCGGGGCGACGACGGACTACATCGCCGACAGCACGTACACGGTCGTCGCGAGCGTCCAGGCGGGGAACGGCCTCGACGCCGACCAGCACGAGTTCCAGCTGACGCCCGAGGGGACGGCGCTCATCACGATCTACAACACGGTAACCGGGGACCTGACATCGGTCGGCGGCCCGGCGAGCGGTCCGATCCTCGAGGGCGTCGTGCAGGAGATCGACGTGGCGACGGGACTCGTGCTCCTCGAGTGGCACAGCCTGGACCATGTCCCCCTGACCGAGAGCAACCTCCCCTACACCCCGGGCTCCACGGCCGCCTATGACTACTTCCACGTCAACTCCGCGAGCCTGGACACCGACGGTAACCTGCTGATCTCGTCGAGGCACACCTGGACCGTCTACAAGGTGAACCGCAGCACGGGGGACATCATCTGGCGGCTCGGGGGAAAGAAGAGTGACTATGCGCTCGGGCCCGGGCTCCCGTTCGCATGGCAGCACGACGCCGAGGCGGTCGACGCGAGCACGATCCGGATCTTCGACAACGAGTCGAACGGCGTCCCCGTCCTTCCCGCGTCGCGGGTCATCTGGGTCAGCCACGACGACACCGCGATGACGGCGACCCTCGCGCGGTCGATCCAGCACCCCGACGCCCTCTCGGTCCTCGCCGAGGGGAGCGCGCAGGCCCTCGGCAACGGCGACACCTTCGTCGAGTGGGGCATCCTCGGGCGGTTCTCGGAGTTCGACCCCGGCGGGACGCTCCTCTTTGACGCGAGCGAGCCGGCCAAATTCGGCTCCTACCGCGGCTACCGTTTCCCCTGGACCGGCAACCCGACGACCAGCCCGACGGTGACGGCGGCGTTGAACGGCGACGGCACCGTGACCGTCCACGCGATCTGGAACGGCGCGACCCAGGTCGTCACGTGGAACGTGATGGGGGGAGCCGCGGGCGACCTGGCCTCGCTGGCCTCGGTCGCTTGGAACGGCCTCGACACCGTGGTCTCGCTGCCCTCGGCGCCCCAAAACATCCAGGTGGTCGCCCTGGACTCGGGCGGAGCGGCGATCGGCCAGAGCGCGACGCTCGCCGGCCCGTTCGCGGCCGCGCCGCCGGTCATCACCGCGGAGCCCGTCTCGCAGACGATCGCCAGCGGGGGCACGGCCGTCTTCAGGGTCGGGGCGACCGGCATCGGGCTCAGCTACCTCTGGTCCCTGAACGGGACCCCGCTCCCGGGCATCGGGTTCGCCGATGCAGCCATATCGGGGATCACCGGTCCCAACCTGGAGATCAACGGCATGGGCGATGACGTCTCCGGGACGTATACGTGCACGGTCTCAAATGTCTCGGGATCGGCGACAAGCTCGGCCGCGACCCTCGCGACAAGCTCCACGTCCGACGTCGGCCGGCTGACCAATGTATCCTGCCGCGCGCAGGTCGGGACCGGTGCGAATGTCCTCATTGCCGGGTTCGCAATCGGCGGCGCCGGCGCCTCGGGCCTGGAACCCCTGCTAGTCCGGGCATCCGGTCCCGCCCTCGCCCCGTTCGGCGTCTCCGGAATCCTGCCCGACCCCGGACTGCAGCTCTTCGATTCGGGAAGCAACCTCCTTGCGAGCGATGAGGGATGGGACGGCGACGCGGCGATTTCCAGCGCGGCGACGGCCACCGGCGCCTTCGCCTGGACGGACCCGGCGAGCCTGGACTCGGCGCTCGTCCAGACGCTGGCCCCGGGGGCCTACACGGCCGTCGTGTCAGGGGTGTCCGGCGACACGGGCGTCGCGCTGGCCGAGGTCTACGACAACACCCCGGCGGGGACATTCACGCCGTCATCGCCGCACCTCGTCAACGTATCGGCGCGGGCGACCGTGGGGTCCGGCGGCGGCCTGCTGATCGCCGGTTTCACGATCAGTGGATCCACATCGAAGACGGTCCTCATCCGCGCGTCAGGCCCGGCGCTGGAGCAGTTTGGGATCCCCGGCGCGCTTTCCGACCCCGAGCTCCAGCTCTACAGCGTCGCGCCGGCGGGCAATGCGCTCCTTGCAAGCAATGACGACTGGGGCGGTGACCCGGAGATCTCGGCCGCGGCCGCGGCGGCGGGCGCGTTCGCATGGACCGACCCGGCAAGTCCCGATTGCGCGCTCCTCGTCACCCTCCCGCCCGGCGCCTACACGGCCGAGGTCACCGGGCTGAACGGAGCCACGGGTGTCTCCCTGATCGAGGTTTACGAGGAGCAGTGAGATGCCCGGGTCCCTGTTTCGCCCATAGGGTTCAGCGCGGGGCCCGGAGATGTGAAGGGAGCCCTCCGTTTCCGGTGTTATCCCGGGTGATGCCCTCGTCCATCGCCTACACTGCGCGCGCCCCCGAGACGGGCGGCCTGGCGCCGGCCGGCTTCTCTACGCGGCGGCCATGGCCGCCTACGGGGTCGTCGTGCTCCTCTACGCCCATTCCATCGCCGCGGTCGCCCCGTCGTGGCCCGTGGGCCTTCCGGGCACGCCATTCACCGAATGCGCCGCGGGGGCCTTCCTGATCCTCTGCGGTGCGTCCATCATCGCCAACAAGGGCGCCAGGCTGGCGTCCACGCTCCTCGGGATCCTGCTCCTTCTCTGGATCGTGCTTCGGAGCATCCCGCTCGTGGTCGCGGACCCGAGCTCCCCGACGTTTCCGGCGGGCAATCTGTGCGAGGCATCCGCGATCTGCGGGGGCGCCTTCCTTGTCGCCGCTTCGCTCCCGTCGGGCGCATTGGGCCGAATGGAGGCCTATCCCGGCATCGTCGCCGCATGGGAGGGCCTCATCCTGCTCGGGCGGTTTCTTTTGGGGCTGGCTATGATCTATTTCGGGTACGCGCACGTCCACTCCGCAAGGTATGTGGCGACGCTGGTCCCCTCCTGGATCCCGTGGCACCTGTTCTGGGCTTATTTCTGCGGCGCAGCGCTCCTGGCCGCGGGGGCGGGCATCATCCTGAAGGTCAAGGCGCGCTGGGCCGCCACCCTCTCGGGGGTGATGATCGTCCTCTTCGGGGTCCTCGTGAACGCGCCGCTGGCGTTCGCGGCGGTCAGGGACGTCAACCTATGGACGTCCCTGTTCCACACCCTGTCGTGGAGCGGCGGCGCCTTTGCCCTGGCGGGAACCTTGAAGAACGGGGAAAGCCCCGGTCAGGGAACCTCGTAGACCTCGATCAGCGCGACACCGGTGTCGCCGCTGGCCCCGGAGACCTGCGCCGTGTAGGCGCCGGGGGCGAGCGTGACGAGGAGCGCCGAGTCATTGCTCGTGGGACTCGTCCATGCGAAGGCGTTCACCGAGGCCGCGGCCGCGGCGATCACCGGGTCGCCGCCCCAGCCGTCGTTCGCCGCGAGGAGCGACGAGCTGCCGGCATAGAGCTGGAGCTCCGGGTCCGGGAGCGTTCCCGCGACATTGAAGGCGGCAAGCGCGGGGCCCGAGGCGCGGATGAGGACCGTCCTCGAGGTGGAGCCCCCGATCACGAAGCCCGCGATCAGGATGCTGCCGCCGGTCCCAACCTGGGTGCGCGCGGAGATGTTGATGAGCCTGGGCGAGGCCGCCGTGTGCGAGGGCGTGTTGTCGTAGACCTCGACGAGCGCCACGCCCGTGTCGCCGGACTGGCCGGAGATCTGGGCCGTGTAGGCGCCGGGGGACAGGCTCTCCAGGAGGGCCGAGTCGTCGCTCGACGGGCTGGTCCAGGGGAAGGCGCCCACGGCGGACGCCGCGCTCGCGATCGCGGCATTCCCGCCCCAGCCCATGTTCGTGCCGAGGACCACCATGCCCGAGAAGATCTGGAGCTCGGGGTCGGGCAGGAGCCCGGCGACGTCGAAGGCCGCGAGCGCGGGGCCCGAGGCGCGGACGAGGAGGGGCTCCGAGCCGGCCGTCCCAGCCCCGCCGACCACGAATCCCGAGATCAGGATGTTGGCCCCGGTCCCCACCTGCGAGCGGCACGAGATGTTGATCAGCCGGCCGACGTCGGTCGAGGAGCTGATCGCAAGCGTCGCCGCGCTGCTCTGGACGGTGCCCGAGGAGTTGGTGGCCTTGAAGGAATAGCTGCCGGCGTTGGGGGCCGACGCGCCGGTGATCAGGAGCGTCGGGCCGGTGGCGCCGGACACGTTGCCCCCGTTTGAGAGGGCGGTCCCGTTGAAATACCACTGGTAGGTGGGGGCGGGAAGCCCGCTTGAGGCCGCGTGGAAGGCGACGGTGCTTCCGGCCGCGATGGCCTGGCTGACAGGCTGCCCCGTGATGACCGGGATGCTCGTGGTCGTGACGGCGCCCTTGCTGATGATGTCTCCCAGCTCCTGGGCGACGTAGAGGTTGCCGCTCCCGTCCACCGCAATCCCGACCGGCACGTCGAAGAGCGCGAAGGCGCCCGTCCCGGGTGAGTTCGCGAAGCTGCCCGGGGAGCCCGCGAGGGTCGTCACCGCACCGGCGGCCGTTATCTTGCGGATCGTGGAATTGCCGGAGTCCGCGACATAGAGGTTGCCGGAGCTGTCGATCGTGATCCCTCGCGGGCTGTTGAACCGTGCAGCCGTGCCGGTCCCATCCGCGGTGCCCGAGGTCCCGGCCATGCCGGCGAGGGTCGTCGTGGTGCCCCCCGGCGTGATCTTGCGGATCGTGTTGTTGCCGGTGTCCGTCACGTAGAGGTTGCCGCTCGGGTCGATCGTGATCCCGATCGGACTCCTGAAGTAGGCGGAGACGCCCGTGCTGTCCGTGCTGCCGGGGGTGCCCGCCGTCCCGACCAGCGTCGTCACGACGCCCGCCTGCGTGATCTCGCGGATCGTGTTGTTCGCGAAATCCGTGACAAAGAGGTTGCCGGTGGAATCGATCGCGATGCCGCTCGGCTGGCTGAAGAGGGCGGCGGAGCCCGGGCCGTCCGTCGATCCCGCGCTCCCTGGAACCCCGGCCACCGTCGACACGGACCCGGAGGACGTGACCCGGCGGATCGTGTTGTTGAGGGAGTCGGCGACGTAGAGGTCGCCGCCGCTACCAACCGTGATCCCGGTGGGACCGTCGAAGCTGGCGAGGTTTCCGGTGGCGTCGGTGCTTCCCTGCATCCCGGCCATGCCCGCGAGGGTGGTCACGGCGCCCGCCGTGGTGATCACCCGGATCGTGTCGTTGTTCTTGTCGGCGACATAGAGGTTGCCCGCCGAGTCCAGGGCGACGCCGTAGGGCTCGTTGAAGCGGGCCGCGGCTCCCGTACCGTCCGCGCTCCCGGAGGCGCCCGATCCCGCATAGTCCGTAAAGGCGAAGGGGGTGGCATAGTCGCTTTGCGCCGCGAGCGGCGAGGCAAGGGACGCCATCACGGGCAGGCAGAGAGCGATGTTTCGGAGGGATCGCCCGGGGAACGGGCGCTGGATCTTATGCATGGGTGGTGTTTCTGGATATCTGCCGAGCGGGTTGCCGCCGTGCCTGGATCGAGGCCCGGTGAACCCGAACGAATGACGCAGGGAAGGGGAAAAAAGAACGCACGAACCCCGTAGACATTGGGGAAAACCCGAGGTTGCCATATTCCCGGCTGCCAAGGCTCCTACATTCTGATAATAAATGACTTAAGTAATGTCTCCGGCCCTCGGCGCTCCCAGGGCTGGAAGCGGCCTCTCCTAAGAGAGCGATGCCGCGTCGAGCCGGGAAACTCCAGGGCGCCCCCTCGACCCCATGGCACGGGGGGATTGCCCGCCCCGGATTTTGGGCTTTGATCGCCTTCGGACCATGGCCAATCCCAGGATACTCGAGCTGTTCCCGAACCCCGCGCCGGGGCGTGACTACGTGATCGAGCACACGCATCACGAGTTCACCTCGATCTGCCCGATCACCGGGCACCCGGATTTCGGCTCGATCACGATCCGCTACGTCCCCGACCGCTCGTGCGTGGAGCTCAAGTCGCTCAAGCTCTACTTCCACGCGTTCCGAAACGAGGGGATATTCTTCGAGGCGGTGACGAACAAGATATGCGACGACCTCGGGTCGCTGATGAGGCCGAGGAGCCTCACCGTCGTGTCCGACTGGAAGGGAAGGGGGGGCGTCACCTCGGTCATCACGGCCGCGTGGAAGCCCGGGCGCCGCGGGCCGCGCCGCTAGCCGCGGCCGCCCGCCTCACATCCCGAGGGACTTCACGTAGGCGACGCTCTTCGGGATGTTCTCGAAGGGCGTGTCGGACTCGTCCTCGATGAAGTACCACTTGACCCCGACCTTCTGCGCCTCCGTGAAGACGGCCGGCCAGTCGACCTGGCCCGAGCCCACCGCGACGTCGTCCGTCGCGGGGGCGTGCCCGGTGTAGATGCCGGTCGGCGCCCCCTTCCTGATGTCCTTAACGTGCATGAGGACCCAGCGGTCGGGGTACTTCTCGAGGAGCTTCACCGGGTCCTGGCCGCCGTGCGTGACCCAGAAGACGTCCATCTCGAAGGAGACAAACTTCGGGTTCGTGTTCTTGACGATAAAGTCGAAGAGGTTGGTGCCGTCCGGGAGCGGGCGGAACTCATAGCCGTGCGCATGGTAGGCGAACGTGATGCCCGCGGCATTGAACGCCTCCCCCCAGGCGTTGAAGTCGGCCGCGGCCTTGGTGGCCTCGTCGCTCGTGAAGCCCTCGTCGTCCTTGTGGGGGACCCAGGCCACCATGACATACTGGACGCCGAGGGCCTTCGCCTGGGCGACCGCGCTCGAGATGTCCTTCGTCAGGCGCTCGTAGGCGTACCCCGTGCTCGGCAGGACGAGGCCGCGGGAGGCGAGCTCGGCCTTGTACTGGTCAAGCGTCACGCCCTTCGGCGGCGGCCCACCCTCGATGTACGTGAACCCGAGCTCCTTCGCCTTGTCGAGGGCGGCGGCCCAGCCCTGCGCCTTGCCCACGCTGCGGACGCTGTAGAGCTGCAGGCCGAGGTGGTCGGTGACGCCGGCGGCGGACACCGTCGCCGCGCCGAGGAGGGCTATGAGGAGGGATTTCATGGGGAAACGAGGAACCTCCGGCCCCGCCGAGACAAACAGAATTTATCAGGGCTTGTTCCACCAGTCGCTGACGGCGTCGACGGCGCGGTGCGCCTCGTGCCGCAGCTGTCCCAGCACCTCGTGGGACCTCGGGGAGGAATGGTTCGCAAGCCACACCACCGCCAGGATGAAGACGATCCACCCCACCGAGCACCAGGCGAACGAGAAGAATCCCTGGACCGGCCCGTAGGGGACGCCGTAATGGTAGTACGTGGCGCGCCTCGCCGCCTTGAGCGGCCACTTGAGGATGTGGAAGATGAGGATCAGGAAGACGACTCCGACCCAGAGGGGCATGCCGACCGGAAGGCCCAGGGTGAACACCGATCCCGTCAGGACAAGGGAGGCAACCGCGCAGAGGCCGATGAGCGACACGATTGTGATCAGGAGGGAGAGGAAGGAGGCCGCGAACCAGTGCTCGTGGTTCGCGGGACTTGGCCCCCACTGGTGGCCCCAGTCCCAGCGCCACTTACGCAGGTTCTGGTGCACCTCCCGCTTGAAATCGTTCTTGTGCTGGCGCATCTCCCGCTTGAAGCGCCGCTTCCACTCCCGGTAGGCCCTCTTGTCCCCGAAGGTCCGCATCCCGGCATAGTACCCCTCCCGGCCCCGGCGGATGAACTCCTCGGCGGTGAAGGGCTCGCCGAAGGCCTCGGAGACCTCCGCCGCCGTGTTGGCCTCGGGGATCACGAGCATCATGATGATGTAGACCAGGATCCCTGACCCGAACGTGAGGAACAGGAACACGAAGAGCAGGCGGACGATCGTGACCTCGATGCCGAAGTAGGCCGCGAGCCCGTTGCAGACGCCGCCGATCTTCGCCCCCTCCCGTATCCTGTAGAGGCGCTTGGGGAGTTTTGCGCCCGCACTGGCAGCCGCCCCGGCGGCGGGGCCCTCCTTCGAACCCCCGCCGGCCGGCCCGCGGCCGGCGGACGGTGCGGCGGCGGGCGTCTCGTTCGCCTCCGAGCCGTCCTGGACCGGGCCCATCTCCGCGATGACGTCCTGGACCTCCTTCGTCGCCACCACGTT
The DNA here is from genome assembly GCA_003168315.1 of Opitutaceae bacterium. Lineage (GTDB taxonomy): Bacteria > Verrucomicrobiota > Verrucomicrobiia > Opitutales > Opitutaceae > Palsa-1447. Next base: position 914 of record PMSP01000378.1, on the reverse strand, counting down.
TTTGACGGCGCCCAGCAGGGCACGGAACTTGTCGCCGATCGACTGCTCGATGTCGGCGATGATCTCCGCCTTGTCGGGATTGCCGTCGAGCCGGCGGGCGGCGGACTCCATGTAGGTGCGGAGCGCCTCGTAGCCGTCCTCCTCAAGCTGGTAGGCGGTTCCATTCAGGTTGATCGTGATCACTTTGTTCATCGGGGTGTGTCCTTAGTTGGTTGTCCGGGATCCTTGCCGAGGGCCTTCACTGTCTCGCTGATCTTCTGCCAATATTCGGATGTCTCCCGCAGCTGCTCGCGGCCCTTGGCCGTCAGCTGGTAGTACTTCCTCGGCGGACCCGCCTCGGATTCCTTCCACTCATAGTCCACGAGCTCCTCGCGGCGCATCTTGCTGAGGAGCGGGTAGAGCGTCCCCTCCTGGGTCGCGAATTCCGTGCCGCTCAGCTGTCCCAGGATGTCGGCGACGTAGACCTTGTCGGCGGCGACGATCTTCAGCACCAGGAACTCGAGGAGCCCCTTCCTGATGGCTGTGAATTTCTCGTTGATGATCATCGCGATTGATGGTCCAAGCTACCTTGTTAAATAAAGGTAGTGGAAACAAAAAAGGTTGCGGTCAATATATTTTAACCCATTCGAATCGTAACGATCTTCAGGCCGCAGCCTTATGAAATTGTTCCTTGTCGGTTTCATTGCCGACCGGGAACGCCGTACCGTCCTGGGGCATCTCAATCCGCACCTTGATCCTGGCCAGAAGATCGAGCCGGCGCCGTTCCTCCAACAATGGCCACCAGTCGTACAGGTAGATTTCCAGCGGGCGCCACATGGCCACCCATCCGGCGATCGTGAGGCCCTCCCTGAGTATGTCCACGACCGGGCCGCCACCCGACTTTGCGAGCACTTCGCCGAGCAGGAGGCAGCCTG
>PMSP01000151.1 GCA_003168315.1 Opitutaceae bacterium | reverse complement strand
ATGCTGTGACCGTTACCTTTTCTAATCTTATTGGCTTCTGGGATTCCACGTCGCTGGTGGCGTCCGTAGCGGCACTTCGACCCGAAATCGAAATAACGGCGAGCGCAATAGGTAGAAGGCGTTTCATGGGCGCTAGATCGGACGCGGAAGGACAGCACCGGCGCGTCTAACTGAATCGAAAAGGCTCTAGGACTTCACCCTCTCGGGCATCAAGCGGCCGGAACGGTCCTCACCCTTGGCCTCCTCGTGGTACTCCGCGTCCGAGTTGACCTTCCATAGGTCAAACTTGCCTCCCTCCAGGTTCCGTACGGCCAGAATCGCGGTCATCATTGAATGGTCCTGATTATTGTACTTATGCATTCCATTGCGGCCGACCACGTGGAAGTTTGAGAATTGACCGAGCTCGCCCCGGATCACGTCGAGATTCTGCTGGTAGCCGGGATCGTAGACCGGATACGCCTTCTCCACGCGAACGACCGCTCCCCCGCTGACCCTTCCAGGCTCGACGAGGCCCAGCTGAAGAAGCTCCTTCTTCCCCAGCTCGATGAGTTCTGAATCGGGTGCTGACCAGAGTCCGTCACCCTCGAAGCAGAAGTATTCGAGTCCGAGGCACGTGGTCCCCGGCTTGGCGATCATCGCCTCGCTCCAATTCTTGAAGTTCTGTATGCGACCCATCTTTACATCCGGCTCGTGGATATAGATCCAGTTGTCCGGAAACGGGTTCGCGCCATCGACGACGAGCGCAATCGTGAGAAAATCCCGGTACCGCAGGCTCCGGGCCGAAGCGACAGCGGCGGCCGACAAGGGCGGATCGAATGCCAAGACGGTCTCCTGGAGCGGCATGGAAACGATGAACTGGTCGGCCTCAAAGGACAGGAAGGCCCCGCCGGAGCTGGCCTCAATCGAGGTGACACGACCCTCCGAATGGCGGATTTTTGTCACCTTCGTGCCCATCGAGATACGGCCGCCCTTCGCCTGGATGTCCGCGGCTGTCTTTTCCCACATCTGGCCGGGCCCCAGCCTGGGATAGGAGAACGTATCGATCAGCGTCTTGATGACGGCGCCACCTTCCTTCGGCTTCCCCTTGAACGCGTTGATCACTGCCTTTGATAGCGAGAGCCCCTGGATCCGCTGGGCCGCCCAGTCCGCGCTCAGCTGGCTCGTCGGAATGCCCCAGACTTTTTCAGTGTAGGTCTTGAAGAAGATATTGAAGAGCCGCCGCCCAAAGCGGTTCGAGACCCAGTCCTCGAGGGAATTCTCGGGGCGCGTCGGGAACAGCCGAGCCTTGAAGTAACTCAGGACGCAGGCGACGCTCGTGAAGAAGCCCAGGTTGCTGAGGGCGTTCCAGGGCTTGAGCGGGTAGTCGAAGAACTTGCCACGGTAATAGATGCGGGACATCCGCCTAACCTGTATGAAGTCGTCGGGGAGCCGCTCGTGCCACCACCGGGTGACCTCCGCGCTCTTGCTGAAGAACCTGTGGCCCCCGATGTCAAAGCGATACCCCTCGTGACGCACGGTGCGGGATATCCCGCCGACATACTCCGGGTCCTTTTCGAGAACGGTGACATCCCACCCCGCACCGACAGCGTTAAATCCGGCGGTGAGCCCTGCGGGCCCGGCACCCACTATCACAAGTCTGCGCGCGGACATCTGCTCAGCTGGGGAAGGCACGGTTGATGGAAGCGAGGATTGCCGATTCGGGCCAGCCGACAACACGAAATTATCGCAACTCCTTGGGCCGGCAGGAATTGATTCGCGGCCGGGGGAGCGCGGGACATCGGCCGGGGCTATGCGCCCCGGCCCCCTCCCTGCTTCCCCTTTCCGGTCTTCATGGAGACGAAAACCGTCGCCAAGCGAAAGCGATTCTCCCTAGGGTTATTCGATGAAATGGCTCTTAGCCGCAGTTATCGCCGCCGTGCTGGCGGGGTTTGTCTTTTTGCGGCTGACCACAGTCAAGACCACGTATGTCAACGGATTAGCCCCCTACACGACAATACCGGGCCGCGAATACATCCTCGAGCGGGACTGCTATATCTTCAAGCTTAAGTCCCACGACACGGACTGGCCCCTCATCGGCGCATCCGACACAGTTCCAGACCTGCCACGCGAGGTGAATCCGGCGAATGTCGGGGCGGACCTCCCCAACGTCAGGATCCTCGGCATCCTTCGTGTCGGGGACCATTTCCGGATCGTTTCTGTTCGGCGGGACGTGAGCAGGACGGCGACAACCTACTCGTTTGAGATACTCCTCCAGGATGAAAGCACCCGCAAATATCCCAGGCTGGACGCGTACTGGATCATGGACCACGCGCCGGAAAAAACCGGGGCCGCCCCGGGAATCTTGACCGGCTACGCCGTGCCTCGCCGCGCGGAATGATGAATATTGTCGTCACAGGGTCCAGTACGGGGATCGGTCGCGCGCTCGTGCTCCGCCTCCTGGGAGAGGACCACAATGTTTGGGGCCTCGCCCGCTCCGAGCAGGCAAGGATCGATGCCGGGCACGGCGGTTCCTTCGATGCATCGATTTGCGACGTTGCCCGGTGGGACGAGATTGAAAGGGCTGCCGCGCAGGTCGCGGCAAGATGGAAGCACGTGGACGGGCTTGTCTGCTGCGCCGGTTCTCACGGGGAGGTCGGCCCGGCAGTCAAGGCGGACCCTCGACAATGGAGCGCCACGGTGAGGGCCAACCTCGGTGGCACGTTCAATTCGGTACGGGCTTTCCATGGGCTTCTTGTCCGGGCCCCGCGCCGCGCCAAGATAGTGTGCTTTGCCGGCGGCGGCGCGACGAAGGCCAGGGCCAATTTCTCGGCCTATGGGGTTGCGAAGACGGGTATTGTTCGCCTCGTGGAAACCATTGCCGAAGAGGAGCTTCAAGCCCCGCTTGATATAAATGCCGTGGCTCCCGGAGCCATCACGACGCGTCTCACCGACGAGATCATCGCCCTTGGTCCCGATATTGCGGGCCAGAAGGAATTCGAGACGGCGGTCGCGCAAAAGGCCGGAGGGGGTGCCTCGCTCGAGCGGGCGCTGGATCTTGTGGAATGGCTTCTCTCGCCAAAGAGCGACGGCATCAGCGGAAAGTTGCTCAGCGCCCCATGGGACCCCTGGCAGGGTCTCGGCAGCCGGGCCGGCGACTTGGCGGCTTCGGACGTGTACACTCTCAGAAGGATCCTGCCCGAGGATCGCGGGATGAAATTCCAACCATGAAAGGAATCGCCATTGTCGGATACGGATACTGGGGCCCCAAGCTCGCCCGCAATTTTCTCCAGGAAGGAAGCTTCGGGCGGGTGGTGGTCTGCGACGAGGACAGCGAACGCTTGAAAAGGGGAAAGCGCGAGAATCCCGGCGTTCAGACCGTCGGCAGCTTTGCGGCCGTCCTTGCGGATCCTGAAATTGACGCCGTCGCGCTGGCCACGCCGGTCGCGACCCACCATACGCTGGCCCTCGCCGCCCTGAAGGCCGGCAAGCACGTCCTCGTGGAAAAACCCCTTGCGACCCGCTGCTCGGATGCGGATGAGCTGATCGCCGCGGCCAGCACAGGCCACCGGGTGCTCATGACCGACCACACGTTCGTCTATCACCCTGCCATTCAGCGCATTCGCTCCTTGATCGAGTCCGGCGACCTGGGGCGGCTGATCTACATCGACTCCACCCGCATCAACCTGGGGCTGTTCCAGCACGACGTGGACGTCCTCTGGGACCTCGCGGTGCACGATGTCTCGATTGTCAACTTCTTCACGACCGAGCGCCCGCATAGGGTTCAGGCAATGGGCTGCGCCTACCCTCCAGGGCCCCTTGCAAGCATAGGCATACTCACGCTCCGCTATCCTTCCGGCCTGTTTGTTCATATCAACTGCTCGTGGGTGTCGCCCGTGAAGATCCGGCACATGTTAATCGGGGGCGACAAGAAGATGATCGTCTACGATGACCTGAATCCCAACGAACCCGTAAAGATCTACGACTCGGGCGTCCTGGCGCGAACGGACGACGAGCGAAACCGCCTGATGTTCGAATACCGGGCGGGCGACGTCTATTCGCCGAAGATAGAGCCCAAGGAGGCCCTCGCCAACCTTGCCTCGGACTTCGTTGCGGCCATACGCGACGGGAAGGCTCCCCTCTCCGACGGCCGGTTCGGGGCCGACGCGGTGAAGATTCTCGATGCGGCGCAGCGCTCGCTCGCCAGCGGCGGCTCCGAAATAAGGCTTTCATGGAAATAATCAACGAGGACACACCCCGCCGGTCGCTCGTGAACGTCAGGGTCGGCGCCAACGTTCGCTTCTTCAACTTTGTGAACGCCTATGGGTGCGAGATAGGCGACAACACGAAGATCGGAAGCTTCGTTGAGATCCAGCGGAACGCCCGCATCGGGAAGAACTGCAAGATTTCGAGCCACAGTTTCGTATGCGAAGGAGTGGACATCGAGGATGGCGTCTTCATCGGCCACAATGTCTCTTTTATCAATGACAAGGTGCCCCGCGCGACCCGCGCCGACGGTTCCCTTCAGACCGACGAGGACTGGATCGTTGAGAGGACGCTCGTGAAGAAAGGCGCCACCATAGGGACCGGGGCCACCATTCTCGGGGGAGTCACCATCGGCGAAGGCGCATTCGTAGGCGCGGGAAGTGTCGTCACGCGGAACGTGCAGGACGGCAGCGTGGTCGCGGGCAACCCCGCCCGGCCGCTTCGCCGCAAAGCCGGGAAATAAGGGCGCCCCTCGGGAATGACCCTCGTTTCCAGAGACTGGTAATGGCCCACGTTCTGGATAAACGCGGGGCCGCCGGCTGGCTCGCCTGGCGGGCCTTCGCCCTTGGGATCTCCCTAGTCCTGGCGTCATCCCTCGCCGGGAGCCCTCCGCTCTCCTTGGCGGCGTCGGGAGTGGTCATCTGGGTGTTTCTGGGCGGGATGTATCGCCAGTTTCCGCGGGTCGTTGCCGTTATAACCGCGTTCGACGTGCTGCTCGGGGCGAAGATGCTCTGGCATTTGCCATGGTCGGTGGCCTGGTTCGTGCCGGTCTGGGCCGCCCTCTTCTGGCTGCCCGCCCTATTCCGCGACGGAACGCCATTGGCGAGGGGCATGGCATGGACTGAGGGCGACATTGCGGGAGGCGGACGGCGGCCCCATACCGGCCTCTTCCAGCTTTCGGCCGAGGCTTTGCGCCTCGGCGTAGCCGGTGCCGCCGGACTCTTCGCGACCTTTCCCTTCCTCCACGACGGCATCGTCGGGGGGACCGACGCCAAATGGTACACCATCGTGGTCGCGGACCACCTGCAGCAGTGGAGAATGGGACTGGGTCCTGTGTTCGCGGGGCAGACCCGGTACGCCGCGATAGGCACGGTGACCCCCCTTCGAGTCGCGCCCTACCTCCAGCACCTCACGCTGGCCCTTGATTTTCTCACGGGGCGCCACCTAAGCGCGTACCTGCTTCTCAATCTTGCGATCGTCCTGAGCGGCGTCGGCGCGGTCCTCTCGGCGTACATCTGCCTGAGGGCCATAATGCCAGCGAAGCGGCTCGAGGCCCTGCTTCTTGCACTTCTCTACCTCTGGTGCCCCGCGGTCATCGGCCTTCCGTACACGGGCCAGCTCTTCATGTCCACGATGGCGCTGCCGTACCTCCCCTTGGTCTTTGTGGGCGTCGTGCTTGTCTTCGTTCGTGATGGATTCATCGGATGGGCTCTTGTGGGCTCCGGTTGCGCGGGCTGCTGGCTCGCCCACCCACCCATCGGCTTTTGGGTGACAGCCTCGGCGGCGCTGGCCCTCACCTACCGCTGGCTATCAGGACGCGGCTGGAACTCGCGGGAACTGGCGAGGCTCGCGGGGGCTGCGGCCCTCTTCCTCGGGCTTTGCGGCTACGTCTTTGTTTCCCTCCATATCCTGGCGGTGCCCGACTCGGTCCATACGCTTAAATCGGTGCTTCTTGAGGTTGTCCGAAACGCGTTTCCCGCCTCGTTGGAACCGGTTTCGACATTCGCCAGCCTCCCATCGGACCTGCAGCTCGGCTGGAGCCTTTGGCTTCTGCTCCTTGCCTGCGCGGCGTTTGCATGGGCGAGCTGTCCGGGAGCGGCCCGGGCGCTGGCCGTCGTCTGCTTCTTAGTCGCCTGCCTCGCGCTGCCGGTGCCTGGAATAACCTCGATGCTCTGGAACGCCGTGCCCCAGGCGATCGTCGACGTCACGAATGCGGTCCCCATGCAGAGGCTCTATCCCATCCTTGCCGCGTGCTCGGTGGTCCTGGCGGGGACCGTTCTAGCAGGCGCACCCAGAAGAGGCTGGGCCGTGCTTGGACTGCTGATGGCAGTCGCCTGGAGCGCCCGGGAGATGCTGCCCTTCCGGCAACGGGGCTTCTCCATCGCAAATACCAAGGCGGTCTCCGAGGATGCCCTCAGGCCCGAGACGATGCTGACAGCCCGATTCTCCCTGGGGCTTCTCGCGGGCGAAAACAGGTTCTATTCGGAAGGCGTCGTCGATTACGAGATGGAGCAGCGGATACTTGGGCCGAAGCAGCTGTCGTACATCGCTACAAATGTGGGCGCAGTGGCCCCGGGCCAGGACTTCAAAACAAAGGAATCGAGGAGCCAGCTGCCCAATGTCATGGAGGGATCGAGCCCTGCCGGGGAGACGCTATGGGTCTACCTGAAGCCCAAACTGCTGCTGCTGCCGGGCGAGCACTACCTCCTGGCGCTGGATGTTGCGTCAGCCGACTGGCACGGAATCCTCCAGATCACCGGGACCGGATTTTACCGGGAATACATCCTTCCAAGCTCGGGAGGCATGTATGCATTCGGTTCGACCCATTCGAGCTCACGCGCCATCCCGCTCTCGACCACCTCGAAGGTCCCCGTGGAGCTGAGCCTTGCGTTCATCAACCAGGACCCCGGCGTCAAAATGTCGCGTTACGCCAATTTTGGACGCTACGACTTCATCCGCTATGATCCTAAGGACCTCCCGATCCGGTTGAAGTCGCTCTCGCCCTATGTGGCGGAGGTCCGATCCCCATCCGCAGGGTTGTATGAATCCTTCAGGCACTACACGCCGGGATGGGCCGCCACCGTCAATGGGAACCCGGCGCAGGTGCGCCCTTCTCTGAACGGCCTCATTATCGTGCCGGTCGCCGCGGGTGAAAGTGAAGTCAGGCTGTTTTACCGTCCCCCGCCGCTCCTTCTCGTCTTTTACTGGGTCACCTGGGCGACCTGGGCCGGCCTGGCATTTTTCGCCGTCCGGCGATGCGCAGCCGGCTATTTTTCATGGGCAGCACGCCGGCGCCCCCTTAGTCTTCCCAGCCAATGAAGATCGCCCGTCCCAATGCACGCGTGCTGGTAACCGGCGGAGCCGGGTTCATCGGCTCGCACCTGGTCGACTTCCTCGTGGCCTCCGGATCCAACGTCACTGTCCTCGATAACTTTAGGAATGGGAGACGCGCAAACCTGGCCGATGCCAAGCATACGGGCCGTCTGACCGTGTTAGAGGGGGACGTCACCGACGCGGAAACATGCCGGAAAGCGGTCGGCAGCGGTCTTGATGCCATTTTCCATTTGGCCTGCCTCGGTGTGCGCCACTCGCTGCACGACCCGGTGGAGAACCACCAAGTGAACGCTCTGGGAACGCTCGAAATGCTCGTGGCCGCAAGGCAAGCTGGAGTGGGGCGTTTCATCTATGTGTCTACGAGCGAGGTATATGGAGCCGCCGTCAACTTCCCGCTGACGGAGCGCGATGCAACCTGGCCAACCACCGTCTACGGCGCGGCGAAGCTTGCGGGGGAGCATTATTCGGCGGCTTTTCATGGCTGCTTTGGATTGCCCGTGGTCCGTGTCAGGCCCTTTAACACCTATGGCTCAAGGGCTCATTTCGAAGGGGATTCGGGCGAGGTCATTCCGCGGTTCATTCTCCGTGCGCTTGCCGGCGAGCCGCCGGTCATATTCGGCAACGGGCTAAATACGCGGGATTTTCTCCATGTAAAGGATTGCGCCAATGGCCTTGTCGCCATTGCCGAGTGCGACGCACTTGTTGGGGATATTGTGAACCTGGGGTACGGCGAGGAGACAAGCATCCTCGATCTTGCGCGCCTCGTGCTCGCGGCAGTCGGGAGGCCGGATCTCAAACCCCTCTTTGAGGACAAGCGGCCCGGCGACGTGCCGCGCCTCAAGGTTGATTCGAGCAAGTTGTCCGACGCGACGTCGTTCAGACCGCAAATTTCGCTGGACGTCGGACTCGCGCAGACAGTCGAGGCTTACAGAAAGCTTTTTTCGGCCCAGCCTGATTGCCTGGCCCGAATGCAGACGCGAAATTGGGAAACGCCGTGATACCCCTCGCCAAGCCTGAGATGGGCGACGATGAGATCGCCCTCGTGGCTGAAACGATCCGCAGCGGCTGGATCACGCAGGGTCCCCGCGTCGCGGAGTTCGAGAATGCGTTTGCCAGCCGCGTCGGTGCGGCACATGCGGTCGCCGTCGCCAATTGCACGGCGGCCCTGCACCTCGCCCTGGTGGCCGCCGGGATCGGGCCGGGCGACGAGGTGATCGTCACCCCCCACAGCTTCATAGCCACGTCGAACCCGATTCTCTATTGCGGCGCGCGCCCCGTTTTTGCGGACATCGATCCGGCGACCCTCAACATGTGCCCCGTCAAGGCCGCAGCGGCGATTGGCCCTCGCACCCGAGCGATCATTGCGGTCCACCAGGTAGGGCGCCCGGCCGATCTCAAGAGACTCGCGGAGCTCGCCTCGCAGAAGGGCCTAATGCTCATCGAGGACGCCGCATGCGCCACCGGAAGCTCTTTTCTCGGGAAGCCCATAGGGGGCAACGATTATTCGCCGATGGTCTGCTTCAGCTTCCATCCGCGCAAGATCATCAGCACGGGCGACGGCGGGATGATCACGACCGGCGACCCGGACCTCGCCCGGCGCCTCAGGATCCTGCGCCAGCAGGGGATGTCGGTCAACGATCTCGAGAGGCACCAATCGAAGACGGTCGTCTCGGAGGATTATCCCGTTGTCGGCTACAACTACCGCCTGACCGATGTCCAGGCGGCGATCGGACTCGGCCAGCTGCGCAGGCTGGATGGGATCATCTCCCGGCGCCGCGAGATCGCCGCGCGCTACGATGCCGCGCTCGGTGGATTCCCCGGGGTGGGCATTTTTGCGGAGCCCGCGGACTGCCGGTGGAATCAGCAGACCTACCTCATTCGCCTCAACGGAGCGACTGCCGGCACCCGTGACCAATTCATGCAGCGCCTCCTGGAGGAGGGGATTGCCACCCGCCGGGGGATCATGTCGATCCACAGGGAAGCCTGCTATCTCGAGCGTTTCGGCGCGCAATCCTTCCCCGAAAGCGAGAGCGCGAGCGACCAGTGCGTGTGTTTACCCCTTTACACCCAGATGGGCGACGCTGATATCGACCGCGTGTCCGCTTCGGTGCGAAAGCACGCTCCCCTCCCCTGACCATGGCCGAATCCGCAGCTCAGCCCCTGCCGCAGAATCCGTACAATCCTCACTGCTGGATCGCGGGCAGCCCGACGATCGGGGAAGGAACATGGATCGGAGCGTTCACGCTCATAGACGGCCTTGGCGGCTTGAAGATCGGCAAAGGCTGCAACATCAGCAGCGGGGCGCAGATCCTCTCCCATTCGACGGTGCGCCGCTGCCTTTCGGAGAAAAGGTACGACAAGGTGGACCAGAAGGCGACCGAGGTCGGCGACAACGTCTTTGTGGGCGCCAACGCGGTCGTGCAGATGGGCGCGAAGATCGGCGACCACTGCGTGATCGGCGCCGGCGCGGTCGTGCTCGAGGACACGGTCATTCCTCCGTATTCCCTCGTAGCCGGGGTTCCCGCCCGGGTCGTCAGGGATATCCGTTCCGAGGTTGATTCCTGGATTCAAGGCGCCCGATGAGCCCCTCGCCTCGCGTCTTTTCCGTGGTTGTCGCTGCCTTCAACGAGGAGGGAAACATC
>PMSP01000050.1 GCA_003168315.1 Opitutaceae bacterium | reverse complement strand
AACGCGAACGCGGCGTAGCCGACCGGGACGATGCCGCGCTGGTCAAACGTCGCGAACTGGTTCAGGTCCGTCCGGTCGAGCGGACCGGACCACCAGGTGACCACCAGGCTGAGCAGCCCGGCAGCAGCCATGCTGGCCAGGCCGACTACGGCGAGCTTGACCGCCAGCCAGCGGGTCCGGGTGACGCTCTGGGTCCACGCCAGCGCGGCGAGCCGGTACTCGAACTCGCGCGCGACCAGCGGGTCCGACGCCGTCCACTTGGACCCCGGCGTCGGGTTGAGCGGGATCAGGTTCACCTGTGCCGGGAGGCCGCGGATCAGGCGCCCGACGGCGTGAGCGTCCTCCTCGGAGTCGTTCCTGCCGTCGATGAGCGTGAGCTCAAAGAGGATCCTCCTGCCGAGGGTCGAGCAGTAGTGGCGGCACGCGTCCATGAGGTCGTCCAGCGGCCACTTGCGCGCCACCGGGATCAGCGCAAGGCGTCCCTCCTGCGTCGCCGCATGGAGCGACACCGCGAGGCGGACGGGGCTCGCCTCGTCCGCCATGCGCCGGATGCCCGGCGCGACGCCCACCGTGCTGAGCGTGATCCGCTCCGCGCTCAGCCCGAGCCCGCTCGGGTCGAGCAGGATGGACGCCGCCTTCATGACCGCGGAGTAGTTCTGGAGGGGCTCGCCCATCCCCATGAAGACCACGTTGCGAAGGCGCCGGGGCTCGCCCGCGGCGCCGAGGATTCGCGCCACGTGCACCACCTGCGCCACGATCTCGGCCGTGGACAGGTTGCGCCGGTAGCCCATCTGGCCCGTGGCGCAGAAGACGCAGCCCATCGCGCAGCCCGCCTGGCTGCTCACGCAGGCCGTCGCGCGGCCGGTGTACCGCATGAGGACGGTCTCGATCCGCTCGCCATCTCCGAGGCCCAGCAGGAATTTCCGGGTGAACCCGTCCCTCGACTCGGTCTCGGTTGCGACGGGCAGGTTCCCGATGCGTGTTTCGGCGGCAAGCCGCTCCCGCACGCGCGGGGGAAGCGTCCCGAACTCGCCGAAGGAGGAGGCAAGGCCGAGGTAGAGGTATCTCCATATCCGCGCCGCGTGGACGGGGCTCAGCCCCCAGGACCCGACGAGGGAGCGCAGCTCGGGCTGCGTGAGGCTGTACAGGTCTGTCGGCGCGGGATCCAAGGGAGCGGCAACTGAAGGACGCACCCGCTGCAGGCGCAAGGTGGATTGCCTTTCCGGCCCTCCGGGACAGGCTTTGGGCCCATGGATTTCGGCCGGAAATTCCTCGAGTGCTTCATCCCGCTTTTCGTCACGATCGACCCGATCGGGCTCGCGGCGATCTTCCTCGCGCTCGGCCGCGACGTGCCGGTCGACAAGCGCAAGAGAATCGCCAACCAGGCCACCTGGACGGGCGGCCTGGTCGCCCTCTTCTTCCTCATCCTCGGCCGCAGCATCTTCATAGCGATCGGGATCGGGGAGGGGGACTTCCAGATCGCCGGCGGCCTGATCCTCTTCATCCTCGCCTCGCGCGAGCTGGTCCAGTCGCCCTCCCAGGAGAAGAGGAGCCTCCCGGACGACTTCGGCGTCGTGCCGCTCGGCATGCCGCTGATCGCGGGTCCGGCCACCATCACGACGCTCCTGGTCATTTCCCAGTCCGTCGGGCTCTGGATGACCCTCTTCGCGCTGGCGGTCAACCTGGCGCTGGTCGCGCTGGCCTTCGCCCAAAGCGAGCGCCTCGAGCGCCTGGTCGGCCACACGGGCCTGCGGGCCGTGTCCAAGATCATCGCGCTCCTCCTTGCCGCGATCGCCGTGCACATCGTGCGCCGGGGATTCGTCGGGCCCTGACCCCGGTCAGCCGCTGAACGTCGTCAGGAGATTCGCGTAGATCTTCGCGCTCGAGACGAGGTCGCCCACCCGGGCGCGCTCGTTCACGGCGTGGATGTCCTCCCCGCCCGGGCCGTAGCCCAGGGTCGGGATCCTCAGGTGACGCGAGAAATAATGGATGTCGTTGAAGCCGGTCGACACGTTGAACACGGTCGGCCTGCCGCGGACGCTGCCCACGCTTGAGGCCATCGCCTTGAAGAAGGGATGGTTCGGCTGGGTGAAGCATGAGAAGTTCTCGGAGACCTTGGCGACCGTGATGCGGCACCCGGGTATGCGCCTTGCGGCCGCCGACAGGAAGGCGCGGAGGCCGCGCTCGGCCGCGGCATGGTTCTCGATGGCCAGGACCCGGCGGTCGATCGAGAACGAGGCGAGGGCCGGGACCGTGTTGATCTTTCCGCCCGGCCCCGGCGCGAAGACGCCGCCGACGTTGATCGTGGGGCGCATCGTCTTGCCCTCGGGCGTCACGAAAGTCGTGCGGGCTATCTCCTTCTTGTAGGCCTCGAGCTCGAGGACCAGGGACGCCATCTTCTCGAGCGCGTTGACGCCCTTCTGGGGCTGCGAGCCGTGGGCCGCCTTGCCGTGCACCGTGACCTCGAGCCAGAGGGTCCCGTTGTGGCCGCAGCAGACCTCGTCGCCCTCGCCGCCCTCCATCACGATGGCGTAGTCCGGACTGATGGGCGCCTTGTCGACAACCCATCGCGCGCCGAGGAAGGAATCCGTCTCCTCGTCGGCCGTGAAGGACACCTCCACGTTCATCAGCGGCTTGGAGCGGGTCTGGACGAGCGCGTCCAGGGCCGTCAGCAGGCTCGCCATCGAGCCCTTCATGTCGGCCGTCCCCCGGCCATAGATGAGGCCCTTCTCGACGGCGCCGCTGAAGGGATCCCCGTGCCTCCATGTGCCCGAGACGGGCACGACGTCGTAGTGCGCGTTGAAATGGATCGTCTTGGTCGCGCCGGGAACCCTCAGCTTGCCGAGGACATTGTAGCGCGGGTAGCCGTGCTGCCACGCCGGCAGGCTCTTTCGCAGGAGCTTGCCCGGGATCGGCATCCTCACGGAGGTGAGGCCGATCCTCTTCAGCTCCCGCGTCAGGTAGCCGGTGACCGCCTCGTAATCCTCACCCGGCGGGTTGACCGTCGGGAAGCCGACGAGGCGCTTGAGCCTCCCCAGGAGGACGGGAGCGTTGCGGTCGATGAAAGCGTTTAGCCTGTCCATCGGGGCAGCATCGCCAATCGGGCCCGCGACGGGAAGCGGAATGGCGTGCAAAGCGCCTGCAGCCAGTCTATCTCCCTGAGTATGAACGCCGAGGCGGGGCACCTGATTTCGAGGCTTGGGCTGATCCCGCTGCCCGGGGAGGGCGGATTTTTCACGGTGACGTGGACGAGCACGATCAGGGGACCCGATGGCCGGCCTCTCGGCTCCGCGATCCTTTTCCTCATCACCGAGACCGACTTCTCGGCGCTCCACCGCATCGGAACGGACGAGATATGGCATTTCCACGCGGGCGACCCCGCTGAACTGACGCTCCTTGGCCCAGAGGCGGGTTCCTGCCGGGCCATTGTCCTCGGGCCGGACGTGGGGGGGGCGCACGCCGCGCAGGCGGTCGTCCCGGCGGGCACGTGGCAGGCGGCGAGGATCCGGCCGTCCGGGCCCGTGGGGACCAGGGGATGGTCCCTCTTCGGCTGCACGCTTTCACCGGCCTGGGACGAGCGCGAGTTCGAGCTCGGGCAACGGGAGACGCTCCTTAGCGAGTTTCCGGGGCATGCCGGCCTCATCCGGGCGCTCACGCGCTGAGCGCCGCCCCGAAGGCAGAAGCTTTTGACAGGCCATCCCCGCGGGCACAGGTTCCCCGGCAATGACGCTGGCCGACCAAAGGAAGGAATACGCGCTTGCCGGGCTGTCCGAGAAGGACCTGGCGCGCGACCCGTTCCGCCAGTTCGAGAAGTGGTTCCAGGAGGCTGAGGCCGCGAAGATCAACGAGCCCAACGCCGCTGTCCTGGCGACGGCGGGCAGGGACGGCCGCCCATCCGCGCGGATGGTGCTGCTGAAGGGCATCGACGGCCGGGGGTTTGTCTTCTTCACCAACTACGACAGCCGCAAGGGGCGCGAGCTGGACGCCAATCCCCATGCGGCCTACCTGTTCCCATGGGTTGCGCTCGAGAGGCAGGTGATCATCGAGGGAAAGGTCACGAAGGTAGCGCGCGAGGAGAGCGAGGCGTATTTCCACAGCCGCCCGCGGGCGAGCCAGCTCGCCGCATGGGCCTCGCCGCAGAGCTCGATCATCTCCGGGCGCGGAGCCCTGGACGATGCCATGAAGGCGACGGAGAAGAAATTCTCGGGCGCGGAGGCGCCGCTGCCCCCGAACTGGGGCGGATTCCGGATCGTCCCGGAGACCGTAGAATTCTGGCAGGGCCGGCGCAGCCGGCTCCATGACCGCCTCCGTTACCGCCGGGAGGCAAACTCTTGGGTGATCGAGCGGCTGGCCCCCTGAGCGGGCGGCCTGCGCAAAGACCATGATCTACCTGATGCGGCACGCCGACGCGGTCTCGGATGAGGTGAACGCAGCGCGGCCGCTGAGCCAGAAGGGGCGCGACCAGGTCGCCCGGGTCTGCGCCGCCCTGGCGAAGTGCGGAGGCGTCAAGCCGGCGGAGGTCTGGCATAGCTCGCTTGAGCGCTCCCGGGAGACGGCGGAATTGCTCGCGCGCGGGCTGGGGCTCATGGCTCCGCTCGTCCTCACGGCCGGCCTCGAGCCCGGGGACGACCCTGCGAGGATTGCCGTGACCCTCCGGTCGAAGAAGGGGGACCTCGCCGTGGTCGGGCAAGAGCCGCAC
>PMSP01000243.1 GCA_003168315.1 Opitutaceae bacterium | reverse complement strand
CGCATCGTCGACGCCGAGGACCCGGCCGCGCCTTTTGCGGCCGCCCACCGCCAGCGTGACCTCGCGCCCGCGCAGGACATCGAACCGGTTCCAGAGCTCGACAAACGAGTCGACGTGCTCGCCCTCGGCGAAGCGCTCATAGGCCAGGAGGACGCGACCGATCAGGGCCGCCGTGAGGCGGTTCAGGTCCACCGGGGCGCCGGCGAGCTCCGCCAGCGAGACGGCGCGCCGGCCGAGCTCGCACGGCCACTCGTGCGGCGGGCTGTTGACGTTGAGGCCGAGCCCGAAGACGAGGTCGCGGATCTGGTCCGCGTCCACGCGGGCCTCGGTCAGCATCCCGCCGGCCTTCCGGCCGTCGAACACGATGTCGTTCGGCCACTTGATCCCGGGCGCCACCGGGACAAACTTGGAGACGAGCTCGCAGATCGTCACCCCCATCCAGAGCGTGAAGGTCTGCATCCGCTCGGGCGCGATCCTCGGGCGGAAGGCGAAGCTCGAGTAGAGGTTGCCGTTCGCCTCGCTGTGCCAGACCCGCCCGAAGCGCCCCCGGCCGCGGGTCTGCCTCTGGGCGAAGACCGCAAAGGGCGCCGCGCGCCCAGCCGCGAGCTGGCGCGCGCACTCGTCGTTGGTGCTGTCCACCTCGTCGAGGACCATGAAGGTGAACCCCTTCCTGCGCACCCTGAGCTGCGCCTCGACGAGGCCGGCGTGCAGCATCCGCGGCCTGCGCGAGAGGCGGTAGCCCCGGGCGGGCAGCGCCTCGAACGCGAAGCCCTGGGAGCGAAGCTTCTCCATCTGGTGCCAGACGGAAACCCGGCTCACGCCGAGCTTGGAGGCGATCGCCCCGCCGGAAACCCAGCCCGGCTCGGCGGCAAGGAGCTCCCGCAGGATCAGGGTTTCGGTCACTTACCCCAGCCCCCCGAGTTTGTTCCACCCCCGCCGGGGCCGCCCCAGGTGAAATCGTCATCCTGGCGCATGTAGGTGTTCTGGCTCGCCTGGAGGATGTAGGCGCCCTCGGCCGGGTCGCCGCCGCGCGCCATCGCGTGGGCCGTGTCGGACAGGTCCTGCATGTTCTTCTGCCGCTGGTCGTCCAGGAACGTCTCGTATGCGGGGGCCTCGTTCAGGCCGAGTATGTTGCCGAACATGAGGCCGGGATGGTTCTTGAAGGAGAGGTCGATCAGGCCCTGCGTGGTGAAGAGGTCGCGGTCGCGGAATATCGGCGGGCGGGACTCGCGGACGACGTACTTCGGGAGCCTCTTGATCTCGTTCTTCGGCCGGTCGACATCGCGCATGTCGACGTCGGGGGCCGGGGTGGGCGTGGGTGTCGGCGGCGCGTACTTGGGCATGCCGAGCGACAGGGCCTCGGCGATCCCGGGCGAGACCGACCGGTTCTCCCCGTCCGAGTCGACGGGAGGCGCCGGCACGTACTGGCCGGTCTTCGGGGCCATGACGATGGCCGAGGCGTCGGAGGTGACGCCGCCGGCCCCTGGGGTCGCCGCATCGCTCTCGCCCACGGCCGCCGGGGGAGGGGGCGGCTCCGTCGGCGATGGCGCCGTGTTCTGGGCGGCCGCGCGGGCGGCCGCCACCATGAGAGCGAGCAGGATTTTTGGGGCGCGGTTCTTCATTTTCTCTCTGCAGAAACCTAGCGCGGCCCGATGTTCCGCGCAACCCTATCCTTGGCGGCCCGGGGGCCGCCCGGCACTAGCCGCGCACCTGGCCCGTGCCCGTCACGACCCACTTGTAGCTGCAGAGCTCGCGCAGCCCCATCGGGCCGCGCGCGTGGAGCCTGTCCGTGCTGATGCCGATCTCTGCGCCGAACCCGAATTCAAAGCCGTCATTGAACCTCGTGCTCGCGTTCCAGAAGACGGCGGCGCTGTCCACCGCGGCAAGGAACCGGTCGGCCGCGGCCCCGTCCGCCGTGACGATCGCGTCGCTGTGGGCCGATCCGTCGCGGTTGATGGTCGCGATGGCCTCGTCCAGCGATCCGACGACCCGGACGGCGACGATCAGGTCGAGGAACTCCGCCGTGAAGTCCGCCGCGCTGGCCGGTTCCGCGGCGATGCCGGCTCCGGAGAGGATCGCGGCGGCAGGGGCGTCGCAGCGCAGGGCCACCCCCCGTGCGGCCAGGGCCGCTCCCAGGAGCGGCAGGATGGCCCCCGCCGCGTCCCGGTGGACGAGGATCTGCTCGGCCGCATTGCACACGCCGGGCCTCTGGGTCTTCGCGTTGACCGCTATCGACACGGCCATCGCGGGGTCCGCCGCCCTGTCCACGTAGACGAAGCAGACGCCGGCGTAGTGCTTGATGACGGGTATCGTGCTGTTCTCGGCGACGAAGCGGATGAGGCCCTCGCCCCCTCGGGGGATGAGGCAGTGGATGTGGCCGTCCTGCTTGAGGAGGACGTCGAGGGCGGCCCGGTCCGTGGTCGGGATCAGCTGCACGGAGTCGCCTGGCAGGCCCGACGACCCGAGCGAGCCGGCGATCAGGGCGGCGAGGGCCAGGTTGGTCTCGAAGATCTCACTGCCGCCGCGAAGGATCGAGGCGTTGCCGCTCTTCAGGCAGAGAACCGCGCAGTCCACGGTCACGTTCGGGCGGGCCTCGAAGATGACGCCGATGACGCCAATCGGCACCCTCACCTTGCGGAGCCTGAGGCCGTTCGGCCGGGTCGACTCCTCGAGCACCTCGCCGAGCGGGTCGGGGAGGCCGGCGACCTGGCGCACGGATTCCGCCAGGCGGGTGAGCCTGTCGGGGTTCAGCGTGAGGCGGTCGACCTGCGCCGCGGTGAGCCCGTTCGACTCAGCCGCGGCGAGATCCCTCCCGTTGGCTTCGAGGAGCGCCCCATGGGAGCGGTCGATCCGGCCGGCGAGGTCCATGAGGGCGGCGTTACGCGCCCCCGTGGGCGAGATCGCAAGCGCATGCGACGCCGCGCGGGCGCGCACGGCAATGTCGGTGACGAGCTTGGCAAGATCCTCGGGCATAGGAAGCCGTGGACTCTCGCGCACGGGAGCCCCCTCGGCAAAGGAATTTTGGACGCCGCCAGCCCGGCCCGTCACTCGAAGCTCCGGCCCCGGCCGAAGCGCCCCACCGACTCGGCCATCACGAGGGCCGTGATGGGGGAGAGGCAGCCGCTCACTTCACGACCTGATTCCTGACAGCCGGCCATGCCGAGTCCGGGATCAGCGGGCCCAGGTGGCGGACTGTCTCCGATCCCATGATGGACGCGATCGCTCCGCACTCGTCCAGGGGCCTCCCCCTGATGTAGCCGTAGAGGAAGCCCGCCGCCCAGGCGTCGCCGGCGCCGTTCGTGTCGATGACATCGGACAGGTGGATCGACGGGAGCCTGTAGGCGTCGGCGCCCTTTGCGATCCACGCGCCGTCGCGCCCCATCTTGACCGCGGCGATGACATTGTGGGTGGCAAGCCTTCGCGCGAGCGCCTCGTAGTCGCCCTTGTCGCCGGGAAAGAGGGCGCGGATCTCGTCCTCGTTCGCGAACACGATGTCGATACCGCGCCCGAACTGGCTGAGCATCCAGTCCCTTGTCGCGTTCACCACCTCGAACGAGGAGAGGTCCAGGCTGATGGTGCAGCCGGCGGCGCGCGCCGCGGAGAGCACCGCCTCGCAGAGCGCCTGGTTGAACACGAGGTACCCCTC
This sequence comes from Opitutaceae bacterium, assembly GCA_003168315.1. Classification (GTDB taxonomy): domain Bacteria; phylum Verrucomicrobiota; class Verrucomicrobiia; order Opitutales; family Opitutaceae; genus Palsa-1447. The sequence goes on along the minus strand of PMSP01000243.1, from coordinate 2,187 downwards.
GATGTGCGCGTGCCCCACGCCGCGGAAATCCCCGGCCGAGATCTCCGAGGGCGCCAGGGTCATCGCGGCCCCGAGGTTTGTCCGCATCGTCCGCTGGGCGTCAGGCGTCACGAGCGCCAGGCAGCGGGCGTTCGCCACCGAGCCCCGCTTGAACCGGGAGACGTCGACCCCCGCCGCGCCGAAGCGCTCGACGTAGGCCTCCGCGAGGCGGTCGTTGCCGAGCTTCCCGATGAAGGTGGTCCGGAGCCCGAGGCGCGAGCCGTTGTAGGTGGCGTTGGCGGCGGACCCGCCGGTCGAGAGCGCCGGCGGGGTCCCGAGGCGGGCGACGATGCGGCCCATCTCGGCGTCGTCCACGAGGACCATTCCCCCCTTCTCCCCGGAGACGTTGGCGAGGAAGGACTCGGGCACCTGCGCCACCAGGTCGACGATGGGGGAGCCGACCCCGGCGAGCTCGAATTCAGGGGTATCCTTGCTCATCGCCTCCGGGTCACTCCGCGACGGTGATGCTCGTCGCCAGGAGCGGCTCGTCATCGATCTCTATCAGGATGGAGTACTCCCCGCCCTGCGGAAAGCTCAGGTTGCGGATCTCGTTGATGAGGTTGATCCGGACGAGCGGCCCCTGGGACTCGAAGGGGCGCTCGATGAGGGATTTCAGGTCCATCGGGTCGAGCCCCAGCGAAATCCTCATGCTGTGGCTGCCGGCCGCGACGTCGGTCAGCGTCATGAACCAGACCATGTGGGGGTGCACCACCGGGAACCGCTTCGCCATGATGTTGGAGAAGACGCCGAGGATCGTGTGCTTGCCGGTGCCCGGGTCTATGTGGACGGCATCGCACAGCAGCCATGCGAGGAGCTGGGGCTTCGAGTTCAGGTTGTGGTCCACCGGGCCCGAGTTGGAGGTGGGGTCCTTGGCTCGGCAATTCATTTTGCGCGGGCCCCCCGCCGATGCCAACGTCTGGCATGTTCGATTCGCTCGCCGAGTATCCCCACTGGCTCGTCCTCACGTGCTCGGTGCTGGCGGCGGCCGTCGTCATCTGGGTGCTCCTGAGGCTCATCAAGGCGGCGATGTGGCTCCTTTTCTGCGGCCTCGTTCTTGCCGCGGCGCTTTCCCTCATATGGTATTTTTTCAGGTAGCCGGGCGCCCCCGTTTGAAGAATCTTGCGCGCCTTGGGGGCCGGGGTTTAACCCTCTCCGGATGAAATACATCTTCGTGACGGGCGGAGTTGTTTCCTCGCTTGGAAAGGGGCTGACCGCGGCGGCGCTCGGCGCGCTGCTTGAGCTCAGGGGCCTCACCGTCCGCATCCAGAAGTTCGACCCTTACCTCAACGTCGACCCGGGGACCATGAGCCCGTACCAGCACGGCGAGGTCTATGTCCTGGAGGACGGGGCGGAGACGGACCTCGACCTGGGGCACTACGAGAGGTTCACGAGCGGCCGGCTCTCGCGGCTCAACAGCCTGAGCTCGGGCCAGGTCTACGAGAGCGTGATCCAGAAGGAGCGCCGCGGAGTCTACCTCGGGAAGACCGTGCAGGTGATCCCGCACGTCACGAACGAGATCAAGGAGCGCATCTACGCCGGCGGCAAGGACGTGGACGTCCTGATCACCGAGATAGGCGGGACTACCGGCGACATCGAGGGCCTTCCCTTCCTGGAGGCCATGAGGCAGTTCGCCCTCGAGATGAAGCCGAAGGACGTGGTCTTCATCCACGTGACCCTGGTCCCCTTCCTCGCCGCGGCTGGCGAGCTGAAGACCAAGCCCACCCAGCAGTCCGTCGCGAAGCTCCGCGAGATCGGCATCCAGGCGGACGTCCTCGTCTGCCGCTGCGACCATCCCCTCGACACCGACCTGAGGGACAAGCTCAGCATGTTCTGCAACGTGCCCGTGAAGGCGGTCATCGAGTGCCGCGATGTCGACAGCTCGATCTACCAGCTTCCCCTCGCCCTCCAGAAGGAGGGAATGGACGAGCTGGTCCTCGACCTCCTCGGCTTCCGGATCCCGGCGCCGAGGAAGAACATCTGGGTCGAGATCGTGCGCAGGCTCCTCAACCCGAGGCACGAGGTCACGATCGGTGTCGTGGGAAAATACATCGAGCTCCAGGACGCGTACAAGTCGGTCTACGAGTCGATCGCCCACGCGGGCATCGCCAACACCTGCCGGGTGAACGTGCGCCGGATCGACGCGGAGGA
>PMSP01000030.1 GCA_003168315.1 Opitutaceae bacterium | reverse complement strand
GCGCCCGTTCAGGAACAGCTCGACGCGCTCCGTGTTGCTGTACACCTCGACCGCCTCGCCGTTCGGCGCGGCGCGCGCCGGTGTCCAGTCCGACAGGAGCACGGCCGGCCGGCGCCTCGGGGGGTTCCCGTAGCCCGGGTCGGCGGGTGGCGCGGCGTCCGGCGCCAGGCGACGCGCAATGTGGACCATGGGGGCCGCCGACCACCAGCCCTGGCGCTGGAATGCCTCCGGCCGGGGCGAGCCGGTCCGATCGAGCAGGCCCGACTGGTCGCCGCCGCCGCCTATGAACGGCCATCGGGGCGACTCGCCGAGGTAGTCGATCCCGACCCATAGGAACTGGCCCGCGAGGGGAGGGTTGTCGCGCAGGTACCGCCATACCTCGAGGGACTGGCCCATCTCCGTCCCGATGATCCTGCGCTGCGGGCGAGCCTCGTGCGCCGCAAGAAGCTCGCTGTTGCGGTAGTTCGTGCCGATGACGTCGAGCATGTCGGCAAGCCCGTCGTCGTAGTCGTGGCTGACGTTGGGGCGGAAAAGAGCCTGTGTCACGGGCCGCGTCGGGTCGTTCTCATGGAACACCCGCACGAGCCCCGAGAGTATTTTTTTCGAGAGCTCCGCCTGCGGCGTGTCGTGGATCTCGTTGCCCGCGCTCCAGAGCACGATGCTGGGATGGTTGCGGTCGCGCCTCACCACGTCGCGCGTGTCGATCGCCGACCAGTCGTCAAAATAGAGGTGATAGTCGTAGGGGTTCTTCGCGACGGTCCAGCAGTCGAACATCTCGTCCATGACGAGGAAGCCCATGCGGTCGCACAGGTCGAGGAACCCCGGGTCCGGGGGATTGTGCGCGGTGCGGATCGCGTTCACGCCCAGCCTGCGGAGCGCGCCCAGGCGCCTCTCCCACACGCCGAGCGGAACGGCCGCGCCGAACGCGCTGCCGTCGCCGTGGACGCAGACGCCCTTGATCTTCAGGTTGCGGCCGTTGAGCCAGAATCCGGTGGCGGCCTCGAACCGCGCATCGCGGATTCCGAATGGGACCTCCACGGCGTCGAGGGTGCGGTTGCCGCCTTGGACGGCCACCGAGGCGCGGTAAAGCGCGGGGCTGTCGATGTCCCATAGAACGGGGCTTGGGACCACAACGTCGGCCTCGAGGTCGGCCGACCCGCCCGCGGCGATCTCAAGCGGAGCCGGCGCCGGGGAGGAGTCCGGGCCCGCGGCGATGCCCCCGGGGCCCGCCAGGCGGACCCGGAGAAAGACCGCGGCCGCCTGCGCGGACTGGTTCACGACGGTCGTTCGAACGTGGACGACCGCTCTCCCGCCGGAGATCACGGGCGCCGACACAAACGTGGAGTCGCGCCCAATGTGGACGGGGTCCGTGATCACGAGGCGCACGTGGCGGTAGATTCCCGCGCCCGGGTACCAGCGCGAGGCGGGCTGCCCGGAGTCATCCACGCGCACCGCCAGGACGTTAGCATCCCGGCCAGGGACAAGTTTGTCCGTTATCTCGTAGGCGAAGCCCACGTACCCGTAGGGGCGGTGGCCGAGGGGGACGCCGTTCATCCAGACGTCGCTGTTGGCCATGACGCCGTCGAACTCGATGAACACGCGCCGGCCGTCGCCGACGGGGCCGGACCCGAAGTGCCTGCGGTACCAGCCGATCCCGCACGGCAGGAAGGCACCGGCCCCTCCCGACGGGTTGTTCGGGTCGAACGGCCCGGCGATGCTCCAGTCGTGCGGCACGTCAAGCGTCCGCCATGTGGAGTCGTCGAATGCGGACTGCTGCGCGCCTGGCGCGTCGCCCTCGCGGAATCGCCAGTTGGAGTCGAACGGGAGCGTGCTTCGGGCGGGCGGTGCCAGCGCGTCTGAATCCGGGCCGGGCGCCGGCAAAGTGCAGCCCGCCAGGACCACCCCCAGCACCGCGCCCAGCGGCCGCAGGAGGCATGCGGGTTTGACTGTCGGGCTCATTCGGGGTTCCTGCCGACTCGTCAGTTTCCGTACGGCACCTGGTCCTGGACCTTTGGACTTGCGGGCACGGCGAAGCGCTCGATCGAATCGGGGTGGGCCGGGTCGAACGGGGCCGTGTCCCCCAGCAGGAGTTGCGCAAGGGAAAGCCGGCCGGCCTTGATCCCCTCGACGACGCACTTCGCGAGCTCGTAGCTGCCGTAATTGTTGTGGTGGGTGGCCTCAACGCGCCCGTTGATCGAGGGGAACAGCGCCTTTGCCTTCTCGGGCCCCAGCGCCTCGTAGAGCACCTTGCTCATCGCGTTCAGGTCGATCAGGGGCACACCCTGTTCCCTCGCGACGCGGCGCACCGCCTCGGGATAGTCGCCCAGGGAGTTCGTCACGCTTGCGCCGTCCCCGAAGGTCCTGCGGCTGACGGGCGTGACCAGCACGGGTGTGGCCCCGTGGGTCCTGGCGTCCGCGACGAATCGCTCAAGGTCGGCCTTGTAGGTGGTGAACGCGCCCACGTTCGGCCCGCGCTCCTTCTGGTCGTTGTGGCCGAACTGAATGAAAAGGAAGTCACCGGGCCGCATCACGGAATCCAGCTTCGCCAGGCGCTGCTCGGAGACGAAGCTGCGAAGCGACTCTCCCGACTCCGCGTGGTTGGCCACCGCGGCGCCCGGGCCGAAGAAGCGCGGAAGCATCTGCCCCCAGCTGTTGAGGGGCTCGTACGGCTGGTCGCAGACCGTCGAGTCCCCGGCAAGGTAGACGGTGGGCACGCCGGGAGCCGGGGCGATGGAGACCGAGCAGACGCAGGGGCGCTCGCCGCTGAATTCCAGGGTCAGCTTGTCGTCCCAGTCCCAGAACTCGCCGGTCTTTTCCCGGGCCTTCAGCCGCACCGCGCCGCCGGGAGGAAAACTCGGCGTGCGCACGTTCACGCAGAAGCGCCGCACCGCGAACTGGCCGAGGGCCGTGTGCTGCTCCTCGACCTCGAGCCTGCGGAGCTCCGACTTGACGGTCGTCGTCGACTCCCCCTGTGGATCGCCCAGCACGACCGCGACCTCGTAGTTGCCCTCGGGCACGGCGACGGAGAAGAAGAACGAGTGACCGGCGGTGCAGAAATGCGCCCGCAGGGGGTCGGGACCTCCCCGCTCCACGCCGGTGACGCCCGGGCCCGCCTCAAATCCGTAGCCCAGGGCCCCGGAGTAGAGGGTCCCTGGCAGGACCTGGGTGCAGCCGGGGGGCACGGCTCCGGGCCCGAAGGAATACGTGGCCGCGACGGCCGTCGCCGGCACGACCGAGGCCGCGAGGAAGGAAAGGGCGCAGATCCGGGACGGGTGATCCATGGGGTTTTGGAAGTCCGAATAATCGAAAAAGGCGTCGGCGCCGCAAGGGCGCCGGACTCGTACTGTCAGAGCCGCCCGTCGGCGCCGCCGGCCCGAGGGATGTGGAACACCGGCAGAAGCTCGCGGCTCACGGGGCTCGAGTCGGGGTTCGACGGCATGATGTCGGCCATGTGGCGCCACCAGCGCCGGCAGACCTCGGTCTTCGCGATCGCCCTCCAGCGGTCCTCGTCCTCGATCTCCGCGTAGGCGAAGAGCTGGTGGGTGGACGGGTCGTGGAAGATCGAGTAGCTGCGGACGCCATGGGCCTCGAGAGCGGCCTCCAGCTCGGGCCAGATCGGATTGTGGCGCTTCTCGTATTCGGCGGCGCGGCCCGGAGTGACGGACATGACGAAGGCGATGCGTTTCATGGGTGGGTAAGGGATTGGGCCGCGGCCTGCGCCTTCAGGCACAGCTCCGCCGCCTTGAAAACATGCTCCTGGGTCATCGCGTGCTCCGTGCGATGAAGGCAATCGTGGATAAGCTGGCCGAAAAACGGGAAGCCGACCTTCCCGCCAAGGTCGAAGCGCCGCTCGCTCCTTGCGTCGACAAGTATCAGCTGGTCGCCGCGGCCGCCGCCGGCGACATCCACGTACTTGCGCAGCTCGATGTAGCCGTCAGTGCCCAGTATGACGGTGCGGCCATCCCCCCACGTGCTCAGGCCGTCGGGAGTCAGCCAGTCGACGCGCACGTAGCACGACACGCCGTTGTTCCCGACCAGGGACGCCTCGCCGAAATCCTCGAACTCCGGCTTGTCGGGGTTGGCGAAGTTTCCGACGGCGGCATGGGCGACCGAGGCGTCCGTCGCGCCCGAGTAGAACAGGAACTGCTCGAACTGGTGGCTTCCGATGTCGCAGAGGATGCCGCCGTACTTTGCGCGCTCGAAGAACCATCCGGGACGCGACGCCTTGCGCAGGCGGTGCGGCCCGAGGCCCAGAACCTGGACGACGCGCCCGATCGCGCCGGCGCGAACAAGGTCTCCCGCCCGGACCGCGCACTCCACGTGGAGGCGCTCGCTGAAATAGACCGCAAACTTCCGCCCGGTGCGCCGCGCCGCCGCGCGGGCCGCCCTGAGCTGCGCCGCAGCGGTGAACGGGGTCTTGTCGCAGAAATAGTCCTTGCCGGCGGCCATCACCCTGCAGCCGGTCGGGCCTCGCTCGCAGGGAATTCCGGCCGAGGCGACAAGGCGGACGGCGGGATCGCCCAGGATCTCGTCCAACGAACGCGCGGCCTTCGCCCGGGGAAACCTCCTGCGGAACGCCTTCACCTTGGCTGCGTCGGGATCGAACACCCACTTGAGCTGCGCGCCGGCATCGCAGAGGCCGCCGCTCATCCCGAGAATGTGGTCGTGCTCCAGGAATGCCGCGGCGAAGACGAACTCGCCCGGCTTGGCTTTCCTGTGCCTGGGTGCAGCCGGGGTTTGCGACATGGGTGTAGGGGTGCGGAACCGAACTCGTTTATCCGGGGGCCCGGGTCGAGAATAATCCAAGCGCGCCCCGGCCGGCGCATCCTTGGATTGACTACCGCCGCCGCTTTCCCCGAATTGCCGGGCGGCGCAAACGCACATGGCGTCGTTGGGATGCCGGGTACCGCCCATGAATTCCTCAAGTCCGCAGAGCCCCCTTTAAACAAGCCAATCCATTGTGACGAATACACCGGTGATCCTGGTCACGGGCGCGGGCCGCGGGCTTGGCCGCGGCATCGCGGTGCAGCTGGCCGCCGAGGGCTGCTCGGTTGCCATCAACTATGCCGCCAACCGCGCCGCCGCCGAGGAGGCCGCGGCGCTCTGCCGGAAGGCCTCGAAATCGCCGGCGCAGGAGTTTTTTCCCATCCAGGCCGACGTTGCCTCCAGGCCCGACCGGGAGCGCCTCGTGGCCGAGACCCTCTCGAGGCTGGGCCGGATCGACGCGCTTGTTAACAACGCCGGCGTCGCCCCGAGGGCCCGGGCGGATCTCGCGCTTGCGACCGAGGAGTCGTTCGAGGAGCTCCTGCGCGTGAACCTGCAAGGCCCCTACTTCCTCACCCAGGCGGTGGCGCGCCACTGGATTGAGAGGAAGCCGAAGCCGGCGCTGCCGACGGGGCACAAGGTCATCTTCATCACCTCGATCTCGGCCGACACGGCGTCGATCGACCGCGGCGACTACTGCATCTCAAAGGCCGGCCTTGCGATGGCAGCCCAGCTCTGGGCCGCGCGCCTCGCGCCGGAGGGCATCCAAGTCGTGGAGGTGCGCCCCGGCATCATGGCCACCGACATGACCGCGGGCGCCAAGGCGAAGTACGACCGGCTGCTCGCCGACGGCCTTGTCCCGCAGGGTCGCTGGGGCACGCCCGAGGACGTTGGCCTGGCCGTGCGCGCCGTCATCGCCGGCCAGCTCCCGTTCTCGACCGGCTCGGTCATCGCCGTCGACGGCGGCTTCCACATCCGTCGCCTCTGACGGAGCGACCGATCCCGCGAGCCGCGACCTTCGACGATGATCAGGATCGACACCACCCTGACGCCCGCGTCCCTTCGAAAGGACATCGAGCGCCTCTTCGAGGCCTCGGCCGGGAAGATTTTTGCACTCGAGAGGCAGTGGGATCCCGCGAAGGGCGCGCCCGTCGTCACGGTCGCCGGCAGGTACACCTCGCGCGGATGGACGGAATGGACCCAGGGCTTCCAGTTAGGCTCGGCCATCCTGCAGTTTGCGGCCACGGGCGACAGGCGCGCCCTGGCGATCGGGCGCGACGGCACGGTCCAGCACATGGCGAGGCACGTCAGCCACGTGGGCGTCCACGACCACGGCTTCAACGTGGTCTCCACGTACGGCAACCTCTACCAGCTGGCGAAGTCGGGCGCCATGCGCGCAAATGAAGGCGACCTCCGGTCCTACGAGCTGGCCCTCAAGGTCTCCGGCGCGGTGCAGGCGGCGCGCTGGACCTCGCTTCCGGGCGGCCAGGGCTACATCTATTCCTTCAACGGCCCCCACTCGCTCTTCGCCGACACCATGCGCTCCCTGCGCGTCCTCGCGCTCTCGCACAGCCTGGGGCACGTCCTCATGGGCGAAAACGACCTGCAGATCTCGCTCCTCGGCCGCCTGTTGGCCCACGCTGAGACGACCGCGCGCTTCAACGTCTACTTTGGGGAGGGGCGCGACATCTACGACCAGAGGGGGCGCGTCGCGCACGAGTCCATCTTCAACCTCAATGACGGTTCCTACAGGTGCCCGAGCACCCAGCAGGGCTACTCGCCGTTCACGACCTGGACGCGCGGGCTCGCCTGGGTTCTCTGCGGCTACGCCGAGCAGCTCGAGTTCCTCGACGCCCTGCCGGGCGGGGAACTGAGGGCGCACGGGGGAAAGGCAGCGGTCCTGCGCCGCTTCCTCGGGGTCGCCCGCGCCACCGCGGACTTTTACATCGGGAACACGCCGACGGACGGCGTGCCCTATTGGGACACGGGGGCTCCCGGCCTTGCCGGCCTCCCCGGCTGCCTCGATGCCCCTGCCGACCCGTTCAACGAACGCGAGCCGGTCGACAGTTCGGCTGCGGCTATAGCCGCGCAGGGCCTCATCCGGCTCGGAAGTTACATGAAGGCCCGCCGGCGGGAGCGGGCCGGCGGCCGGTACCTCTGCGCCGGCCTCACCGTCGCCAGGACGATCCTGCGCGAGCCCTATCTCTCGACCTCGTCCCGCCACCAGGGGCTTCTGCTGCATTCGGTCTACCACCGCCCCAGGGGCTGGGATCACGTGCCCGCCGGGCGAAAGGTTCCCTGCGGGGAATCGAGCATGTGGGGCGACTATCACGCCCGGGAACTCGCGCTGCTCCTGAAGCGGATGGCGGAGGGGAAGCCCGAGTACAGGTTCTTCGTCCGCTAAGCGGCGCGTTCGACATGGCCCCTCCACTCACGGATTTCTCCCGCCTGTGCATCCACACGATGACCACCAAGCCGTGGACGCTCGAGGAGGCCGCGCGCGGCTACGCCGCCGCCGGCCTAAGGGGCATCACCGTCTGGCGAAGCGCGTTCGAGGGCCGCGGCCCGGCGGCGGCCGGCGAGCTTGTGCGCAGCCACGGCCTCTCCGTCGTCTCCCTCTGCCGGGGCGGGTTCTTCCCGCACGGGACGGCCGCGGGCCGCGCAAAGGCGATCGACGAGAACCGGCGCTGCGTCGACGAGGCCGCCGCGCTTGGCGCCCCGCTGATCGTGCTGGTCTGCGGCTCGGCGCCCGGCCTCTCGCTCGGGGAGTCGCGCAGGCAGATAGCCGGGGGCATCGAGGCCGTGCTGCCGCATGCCGCCTCCTGCGGGATAAGGCTAGCGATTGAGCCGCTGCATCCCATGTACGCCGCCGATCGTTCCGCGGTGAACACGCTGAGGCAGGCCAGGGCGATCTGCCGCGAGCTCAGCTCGCCGTGGCTCGGTGTCGCCGTCGACGTTTACCACACGTGGTGGGACGAGAACCTTGAGGAGGAGATCAGGGCCTGCGGCAGCGAGAGCACGCTGTTCGCGTTCCACATCTGCGACTGGCTCACGCCAACGGTCGACCTCCTCGAGGACCGGGGCCTCATGGGGGAGGGCTGCATCCCGGTCCGCCAGATCCGCGGCTGGGTCGAGGCTGCGGGATTCGACGGCTTCGTCGAGGTCGAGATATTCTCGCGCCGGCTCTGGGCGACGGACCAGGCGCAGTATGTCGAGGCCATCAAGGCTGCTTATCTCGAGCACGCATGATTTTGGTCGCGCTCTGCGGATCCCACCCCCACAGGAAGACAACTCGATGAAGGAACACCGCATCGGCATCGTCATGAACGGGGTCACGGGACGCATGGGGACCAACCAGCACCTTGTCCGCTCGGTGCTGGCGATCAGCAAGCAGGGCGGCGTCCGCCTTGCCAATGGGGACGTTGTCATGCCCGACCCCATACTCGTCGGGCGCAACCTGGAGAAGGTCAGGGCCCTCGCCGCGGCGCACGGCGTTTCGCGCACGGCGGCGAGCCTCGACGAGGCCCTCGGCGACCCGTTCAACAGGATCTATTTCGACTCCCAGACGACGGACCGCCGCGCCGAGTCCGTCAGGCGGGCCATAGCCGCCGGGAAGGCGATCTACTGCGAGAAGCCCATCGCCGTGGACACCGCGACCGCCCTGGCCCTCTACCGGGAGTGCCAGGCCGCAGGCCTGAAGAACGGCGTCGTGCAGGACAAGCTCTGGCTTGGCGGGCTGCGCAAGCTCAAGTCGCTGGTCGATTCCGGCTTCTTCGGGCGGATCCTTTCCGTGCGCGGGGAATTCGGGTACTGGGTCTTCGAGGGCGACACCCAGCCCGCGCAGCGTCCGTCTTGGAACTACCGCAAGGAGGACGGGGGCGGCATCGCCATCGACATGCTCTGCCACTGGCGCTACGTGATCGACAATCTCTTCGGAAGCGTCGCCTCCATCTCGTGCACCTGCGCGACGCACATAGCCGAGCGGCGCGACGAGGCGGGAAAGCCCTATGCGTGCACGGCCGACGACGCCTTCTACGCCACGATGCGGACCGAGGAGGGTCTCATTGTCCAATTCAACAGCTCATGGTGCACGCGGGTCCGGCGCGACGACCTCCTCACGCTCCATGTCGACGGCACGCGGGGATCCGCGGTCGCCGGCCTGCGCGATTGCTGGACTCAGAGCGCGCAGGACACGCCGCGCGCCGTCTGGAACCCCGACATCGAGCAGCCGATCAAGTTCTTTGAGGGCTGGCAGAAATTGCCGGAGGACCCTTCCCACGACAACGCCTTCAAGGTGCAGTGGGAGCTCTTCCTTCGGCACGTCGCGAATGACGAGCCCTTCCGCTGGACCCTCCTGGAAGGCGCGAAGGGCGTCCAGCTTGCCGAAAAGGGGATTGAATCGTCGAACAGGGGCGCGTGGGTCGCGGTGGGCGCAATCGCCTGAACGGGACCGGCCGCGCCGAGGTCACGGGTGGTCGTAATCGCCAAGGGTCCGGATCCAGATGTTGCGGAAGCGGACGGGATTCCTGTGCTCCTGCAGCTCGACGACGACCTCGGGCGGATGGGGCTTCAGGTACGCGCCGAGCGCCTTGTGCGGGACGCCGTTGATGCCGTCGGTTGAGCCGAAGAACTCGTGCCTGTGATGCAGCACCACGCCGTTCTGGATGACGGTCACGGCGGCCTTCTTGACCAGGACACCGGCGGCGTCCCAGCGCGGCGACTCGAATATGATGTCGTAGCTCTGCCACTCGCCCGGCGGCTTGCACGCGTTGACCAGGGGCGGCATCTGGCCGTAGAGGGCCCCCGACTGCCCGTCCGGATAGGTCGGGCTTTCGTAGGAGTCGAGGATCTGGACCTCGTACATGCCGTTTATCAGGACGCCGCTGTTGCCGCGGTACTGCCCCTTGCCCTTGATCACAGCGGGCTCGGCATATTCCAGGTGCAGCTGGAAATCTGCGAAGCGCTGCTTGGTGCGGATGTTTCCGGAGAAAGGCACGACCTCAAGGATGCCGTCGGTGAGGGTCCACTTGGGCTCGCCGCCGTGGATCGACTCCCATTGGGACAGGTCCCTTCCGTCAAAAAGGACGACGGCGTCCGACGGAGGCGGCGCGAGGAGGCTGAACGTCGCCCCGGGGGTGACGACCCTGGGCTGGGGGCGGCTGCCATCGTGAACGTGCCACGGGGTGCCGGGAATCGCCGGCGTGTCCGTGTAGCCAAGCTTCTCCTGGGCGCGCAAGGGGGCGACGCCGCTGGAAAGGACGAGCAGAAGTGCAAGCGGGGTTCTCGCGAAGGGGTTCATGCGCGGACCATTCCACAGGAGCCGGCATCGTTCAAGATTGCAAATGGGGACGCCGGCGACACCGTCGCGGACGCGATGCGCTGCCCCAGGATTGTCATCCCCTGCGTGCTCATTGCGGCCACGCTCGTGCGCGCGGATGAGCAATGGCGCCCGCTCTTCAACGGCCGCGATCTCTCGGGCTGGAGCACGTTCATGGCGGCCCCTCCTCCGGAGACGACCGTGCCCGGCCTGAAGCGGGATGAGAAGGGCGCATATCTAGAGCCGATCGGCTTCAATCGAGATCCGCTGAAGGTCTTCACGGTGGAGGACGTGGACGGCCGCCCCGCGATCCACGTCTCCGGCGCCGGCTTCGGAGTGGCGACGACGGACGAGTCGTTCTCGAATTTCCACCTTCGCCTGCAGGTCAAATGGGGCGAGAAAAAGTGGGGCTACAAGCTTCACTCGCCGCTGGACGCCGGCCTGCTTTATTTCGCCAGGGGACCGGCCGGTGTCGACCATGCCACGTGGCCGAGCTGCCTCGAGTTTCAAATCCAGGAGCACGACTTCGGGGATCTTTTCACGCTGGGAAAGACAACGGTCATGGCGCCCGCCCGCCAGGAGGGAAGGCTATGGCTTTACGATCCGAAGGGCGTGCCGACCGCCTTTGTCGCCCGGCGCCCGATCGGGGCGCGCTGCGTGAGGCTCGAGGACCGCGAAAAGCCGCACGGCGAATGGAACACGCTCGACCTGGTTTGCCTGGGCGACAGCAGCATTCACATCGTGAACGGCAGGGTGGTCATGCGCCTGAGCCACGCCCAGATTCTCGATGGATCTGCACTTGTGACCCTCGATTCCGGCCACATCTGCCTTCAGACGGAAGGCGGCGAGGTTTATTACCGCGACATCGAGGTCCGCCCCATCAGCGCGGTGCCGGCGGACTACGCTGAACCGTAGTGTCGGTTTGTCTTGCGGGGCAGGCGGGGCCACCGCGCAGGCCCGTTCGCCAAGAAGGCACACGTCAAAACATTCCTCGCCGCTTTTGCATCTTTTCCATCTGACGCTTAAGTTTTAGCGGATTACCGCCCTTCATCATCCGCATCATGCATCTGCTGGGGATATTACAGGCCAATGGGTTATGACGGTTTGCTATTGAGATTCCCTGCTGGCATTTAGTTTTATAATGGCAATCAGGACTGTCCGGGATGTTGAGTGACGATGTTTCGTAACATAAACTCCTTCAGGGCGTTGGCCGCCGCAGCGGGTGTGACGCATTTTGCGTTCGGCCAGCGCGATCAAGCCCCATTCTGCGGGTATGGCCACTCCGACTGTGTTTGCGCAAGTGGTGGGCTTGGGCCACCGCGAGATCTTTCGTCGCTGCGTTGAGCGCTATCAAGGGGACGTGTGGGTCAAAGATTTCGGATGCCACGATCAGTGGCTGGCGATGGCCTTCGCACAGCTCACGTTTCGAGAGAGCCTTCGCGATCTGGAGTCGTCGCTGTGCTCCCGCTCGGAGCTGCTTTATCAGATGGGCTTTCGGAGTCATGTGCGGCGTTGACTCATCTTCTCCGCGAAGCTTTCAATTCGGGCACCATGCGTCACAAAAAATGTCCCGTTCGGCTTGGCCCAAGGTGCTCGTCCCTGCCGGCAGCGGCGGCGCTGAATGGAATCTTTGCCGCAGCTGCCATGCTCTTGGCCGGAATGCCGGCGTATTCCCAGACGGACACAATCCCCCCGAACGAGAACCTGCTGGCCGAGGGAGTCCCCGCTGTCCCGGCAGCCCTGGCCTCGACCGTGGCGCGGTACACGAACTATCGGACGGCCTCGTTTGCCGGCTGGGACCCCACGAGGCGCGAGATGCTGATCTCAACGCGCTTCGCCGACGTGCCCCAGCTGCATTCCGTGAAATTCCCGGGCGCCGCCCGCAGCCAGCTGACCTACTACCCGGATCCTGTGGTCTCCGCCAGTTTTCAGCCGACCAAGGGTGACTACTTCATCTTCACGAAGGACACCGGCGGCGGCGAGTTCTACCAGATCTACCGCCAGGGCGTCGCGACTGGCGATGTGACGCTGCTCACGGACGGCAAGTCCCGAAACCTTGGCGGCGTGTGGGCCGAGGACGGCTCCAAGATAGCCTATAGCTCGACGCGTCGCGACGGCAGCGACGTGGACATTTGGGTGATGGACCCGGCGGATCCAAGGACGGACCGCATGGTTGCCAAGTTCGATGGCGGCGGCTGGCAGGCGCTTGATTGGTCGCCGGACGGAAAAACATTGCTGGTCGAGGATTATGTCTCCGCCGAGGAGAGCTATCTTTACCTGGTGGACGCGGCCTCGGGCGAAAGGAAGCTCCTCACGCCCAAGGGGGGGGCAAAGGTGCATTACGGCGACGGCCGCTTCAGCAAGGATGGAAGGGGCATCTTCGTGACCACCGACAGGGAGTCCGAGTTCCAACGCCTGGCCTACGTCGAGCTGGCCACGCTGGACCATACGTACCTGAGCAGCGCTATCCCCTGGGACATCGACGAGTTTGATCTTTCCGAGAACGGAAGGACGATCGCATTTGTCTCAAACGAGGATGGTTTTGGGGTGCTGCATCTCCTCGACACGGGTTCCGGAAAAGAGATCCCCGTCCCGGAAATCCCGAAAGGAGTTATCTCCGGGGTGACATGGCACAGGAACAACCGGGACCTGGCCTTTGACCTGTCTTCGGCCAGGACGGGCGGGGACGTCTACTCCCTCGATGCCGAGTCCGGCAAGGTGGAGCGCTGGACGACGAGCGAGACGGGCGGCCTCAACACGGCAGTGCTGCCCGAGCCGGAGCTTATCCACTGGAAGAGCTGGGACGGGCGCAGCATAAGCGGCTTTCTCTTCCGCCCCCCGACGACCTTCACCGGGAAGAGGCCGGTCATCATCGCCATCCACGGCGGCCCGGAATCCCAGGACCGCCCGAGGTTCCTCGGCGCCTACAACTACTGGCTGAACGAGCTGGGGATCGCGGTCATCTTCCCGAACGTGCGCGGCTCGACCGGGTACGGGAAAACCTTCCTGTCGCTCGACGACGGCTTTCTTCGCGAGGGTTCCTACAGGGATATCGACACCCTGTTCGACTGGATCCATTCGCAGCCCGGCCTGGAGCCCGAGCGGGTGATGGTAACCGGCGGCAGCTACGGCGGCTTCAT
>PMSP01000225.1 GCA_003168315.1 Opitutaceae bacterium | reverse complement strand
AACACGGGCCGCAAGCACCTGGTGACGACCGCGGAGATCGTCGGAAAGGTCACGGGGGTGACGCGCCTTCCCGCCCAGGTGATCGGCGCGATAGACATCCACCAGAGGCACGCCCTCGTGGACGTTGCGAGCGAGCACGCGGACCTGGTCCTCGGCAAGCTGACCGGGATCCGGATCCGCGGCCACGCCCTGAAGGTGAGCCACGCGACGACCGAGGAGAAGGAGCGGGAATGACCCGCGCATATATTCCACCCTGGCGGAGGAACCGCAGGCGGCTTTGAATTGTCCCACTGACAGAACAAGAGAAACAGCGTTAACCCACCACCGGAGCACCCAACCCATGGCGAAGATATTCCTAGCACTATTCCTCGTGATATTCGGCCTCAACCTCCTCTTTGGTCTCAACATCCCGATATGGGTCACCGGTGTCCTCGCCCTGGTCTCGGGCATCATGCTGTTCATGGAATATTTCAGCGTCCGGGTGGACCGGAAGTAATCCATGGGCCCGCCGGCGCGGCGGCCATTTGACTTGGAGGCGGGTTCCGGGCGACAATGAGCCACATGAACTGCTCCTCGATGCTGCGCCCCGCGTTGACCATTGCAGCCCTGGGCTGCCTCCAGGCCCGCGCCTGCGCCGCCGACCTTCTCCTGGTGGCCAACAAGGGCGACGACACCCTCTCGATCGTCGATCCCGTCCTCGGGGTCCAGCTTGACGCGGTCCAGGAGGACGGGAGGACCGGCCACGAGGTCGCCGTCTCCCCGGACGGGAGGCGCGCCTACGTCCCGATCTACGGGAGCGCCGGGGTCGGCCAGCCGGGAACCAACGGGCACATGATCCGGGTGATCGACATCGATAAGCGCTCGATCGTCGGAACAATCGACTTCGGCAAGGGGGTTCGCCCTCACCGGCCGGTGTTCGGGCCCAAGAACGGGCTTCTCTACGTGACCACGGAGCTCAACGAGGCCGTCACGATCATAGACCCCGACACGCTGAAGATCATCGGATCGGTGCCGACCGGCGAGGCCCAGTCCCACATGCTGGCGATCTCGAGTGACGGCAGCAAGGGCTACACGGCGAACGTCAAGCCAGGGTCGGTGTCGGTCCTCGACCTGAACGCGCGCACGCTGACAGCCACGATCCCCATTGCGCCGGTCGTGCAGCGCATCTCGATCTCGACGGACGACAGGTGGGTGTTCACGGCGGACGAGACCAAGCTGCGCCTTGTCGTCATCGACACCGCGACAAATGCGATCAGCGCCTCCATTCCGCTCCCGGGGCTTGGATTCGGGACGGCCCCGACCCCCGGCGGCAAATGGCTGCTGGTTGCGCTCCCGGCCATCCAGATGGTTGGCGTCGTCGACCTGTCCACGATGAAGGTCGTCCGCAAAATCGACGTCCCGAAGGCGCCCCAGGAGATCCTCGTGCGCCCGGACGGCGCCGTTGCCTACGTCTCGTGCGACGCGAGCAAGCAGGTCGCCGTCATCGACCTCGCGGACTGGAAAGTGACGAAGCTGATCGACGTCGGCCCGGTCGCGGACGGGCTTGCCTGGGCGGCGCCTCGCTGAGCCGGATCCCCTTCACCGTCGGCCGGCGCTACCGCGGGGCGAATTGCCTCGAGAAGATCAGGCCGCACTGGCGCGCCATCGAGAAATCCTTCGCGGTCAGCCCGCCCTCGGAGTGCGTGCTCAGCGCGAGCGTCACCTTGTTCCAGCGGATGTTGACGTCCGGGTGGTGGTCGCTCGCCTCCGCGGCCGCCGCTACGCGGCCGACGAATTCGATGCCGTCCATGAAGCGCTTGAACTGGAACGTCCGCCGGATCGTGAGCGCCCGCCTGCCCCAGCCGGGGAGGGCCTTCAGCCTGCGGTCTGCATCAGTCAATGTGAGTTTGGTCATAATTTAGTGGTTCAGGACATGGTCGGCCGCCAGGACCAGGAACACGTAGTCCGACGTCGGGTATCCCAGGCAGTACTCTCCCTGCTGCCAGAGGAACGGCCACTCGAGCAGCTCGGGGAAGTCCGGCCTGATGAGGGCGGTGCCCGACGTGACGCCGCCGGGGATGTAGGACCAGTCGGCGCGGTTCATGCCATACGCCGGTATCATCGAGTGGGCGCCGACGCCCGACACGAATGAGGCGGTGTTCGGGCCCGGGTGGCAGCCCAGGATGAAGTCGAGTGCGCGGAGCATGTACGTCGCCGGGAAGATGTCCGGGGCGCCCGCGTGCAGGAAGTACTGCTGGACCCCGAACCTCTGGACGAGCCAGCCGGCGCCCCAGATGTTGGGCTCGTAGGGGATGCCGTAGGGGGTGCGCGTCTCCACCGTGTCCACCTGGGTCCGGTAGGCGCGCAGCGCCGTCCTTATCTTCTTCGAATACTCCGGGTCGTTGACGAGGGCGAGGGAACGGGCTCCGAGCCAGCCGTAGCGGCTGACCTTGGCGACAACCGCATCGCCCAGCCCCACGATGATGCCGGCGTACTTCCTGTCGCCAGTCGTCTGCAGGAGCTCGATCGCGGGCTCGAGGCGCATGAGCGACGAGTCGGGCGCGTTCGCGCTCGCCCAGAGCTCCTTTGCGATGCGCAGGCATTCCCCCGCGAGGGGGTCGTTGTAGCCGGCCAGGGCCCGGGACGCGGCGGCGAGGCCGCCCGCCGTGTTCAGCTCCCGGGCGGCGTTCTCCTCGGTGAAGACCCAGCGGTCGTCGGCCGATCCGGCGGAGCCGAGCGGGGGAAGGTGGTCGATGGCGGGCTCCGACTGGTCGCCAGCCACCGCCGCCTCGGCCAGGACCTTCATCGCGGCTCCGTCGGTGTCGTGGAAGACCGTGTTGTCGGTCATGTCGGCGGCGTCCCCGAGGAAGGTGTACTGGTGGAGCGACGCGTCCTGGATGCCGCGGTAGAGCCTCCCCATGGAGTTGTAGCCGCCGACGACCGACAGGAGGCCGTGCTCGATCTGCTGGAGCACGTCGGGCTTCCCGTCGGGCTGGTGGATCTCGACGATGTGCGTCTCCTGGTTGATCGTCGTGTTGTCGAGCGCGGGATGGAAAAGCTCCCAGGCGAGCGCGAGCCCATGGACCGTGTCGATCTGCGACTCGATGCGCAGGTCATGGTCGCCCGCATCGTACCAGCCGCCCCTGTCGAGGCCCGGCACGTGCTCGCCCGGCTTGTACTTCGTCAGCGTGGAGGGGCCCTGCGCGTATCCGTCGAAATGGTTGTGGTTTGTCGGCGCCATCAGGGCGTCGTCCATGTGGGAGAGCCCGTGCCAGACGCGGTAGTGGTCATTCACGCGCATGTGGGCCATCTGCACGGGCAGGAAGTACTCCACCGTGGGCTGCCAGACATTGCGCTCGAAGACGTGCTCGCTGATCTGGAAGGCGTTCGACCGGCGGTCGCCGTAGCCGACCACGTACATCCCGGGCTGCACGACGTCCGAGAAGTCAAACTGCAGGTAGTGATAGCGAAGGAAGCGGCCCCAGTCCTTCGCCGGGCGCTCAACGACCGGTTGGAGCCCGGCGTCGGTGACGCGGTACAGGGTCACCGGCCTGATCTCGGTCTCATGCCGGTCGAGCTCGATGACGGCGACCTTTGGCTCCGCCGGGTGGTAGCCAACCTGGGACACCTGGACCACCGGGTCGGATTTCCAGCCCGGGATGGCATGGGGCGTGACGAGCCATTCCAAGGCGTCCTTGCTCGCGCCGGCGGGAACCAGGGCGCGGACGACGAACCAGCCATTGTTGTGGTGAGCGCGGCCGTCGAGGAGCGCGAGGTCGCCGCCGTGGACGGCCTCGATCGTCATCCGCTGCCGTTCGGACTCCGGGGCCACGGTCAGCCGTGTTCCCCGGCCGAGCGGCTGGACCTCGTACTCGCCGTCGACGACTCCCCCGGGGCCATTGGCCTGCCTGGGGAAGATCCCAACCTGGTCGCCGATCTCGTAGGCCTTCCCGAAAAGCGCCCCGGGGAAGAGCTCGAGGTTGAAGCCCACCTTTCCGACCCAATCGGGCGGGAGGGGCGCGTCCAGGTCCACGATGATCCTGAAGGAGCGCCCGTCGGGCCTCACCCGGACGACGTACCCCAGCTTCAGGTCCGGATAGGTGATCGGGTTGAATCCCCGCCTGTCCTTGCTGCTGTCGGGATAGCTCATGTGGACGCTGATCTCCTGGGACCCGCGGTCGACCTGCCGCACCCCCACGACGGGGGTGGGCTGCCACTGGCCCGGGGTGGCCTCAAGCCTGAGGTCGCCGTTCGTCGCGACCCGCAGGCCGTTCTGGATGACGCCCACGCCTCCCTGGTGGCCCTCGGGATAGTAATCACTTGCCAGCATGACGTTCAGCCCCGTCATTTCCAGGTATTCCTGGTCGTTGATCGAGAGCGACTCCTGGGCGCCCGCGTCCGCGCGGGCCCCAGGGGCCGCGAGTACCAAGCCGAGCAGGAAGGGAAGGAGGGGGCGGTGTTGCATATGCCTAGTGGGGAGAGCTGCGTTGTAGGGGCATCTCAAACGTCTATCGCGACGACCTCGTGCGTGGTGACGGACGGCACCATGACCTCGAGCCACCCGGCGCCCTGCGAGAACGGCGGCGTGGCCCCCGAAACCAGGAGCCGAACGGCGCGGGCGGCCAGCCCGTCCGGCAGGCGCACCCGCACCTGCTGCCCGCCGATCGGCAGGATCTCCCGGACCGGCCCCTTCATCATCATCGGGTTCGTCAGGTTGACGAGGTGGACCGTGAGCGAGCCCTTCTGCCGCCACAGCGTGACATCGAGGACCCCCGGGCCGGCGACGCTCACGGGCGCATCCTCGTTCGTGGCCCACAGGACGGCGTTGCGCATCAGCAGGCCATGGTCGACCGCGAGGACCTCCCAGTACGTGCGGTCGATGTCCCACGGGAAATAGACGACGCGGCCCGCCCCCGGAAGGTCCCTCAGGAAAACCTGCGGGATGTTCGTTCGCGGCTCCCTGGGATAGACCTTTTCCATGGGAAGGTCGGGGTACGACGGAATGAGGGTCAGCGGGGATTCGGACCTGGCACCGTTCGCCGCAACCTCGACACGCCACACGCCATTGATGACACGCGGCGCGTCCCCAAGGCCCCGGAAGAGCGGGTGCGACGGCGCGGACTCGTGCTCGAGCCGCACGTAGGCATTTCGCATCGGTCCCTCGACCCGTCCCTTCCAGGTCGCGCCGAGGAGGTCGGCCATCCCGAAGTCGGCCCGCCTCGTCCCCCATTCGTCCTCAAGCGAGGTTTCGGAGGTCGCGATCAGGCCGCCGCCGCGGCCGACAAACTGCCTGAGCTGCGCGCACTGGGCGTCCGACAGGGCGGTGATGTTCGGAAGGATGAGGGTCCTGAAGGCCGAGAGGTGCGGCTCGTCGAGCAGCCGGTCGTGCACCATTTCAAAGGGGATCCTCGCCTCGACCAGCGCCTGGTACCAGCCGAGGGCCGCATCCTCCACGTCGTTGGGCGCTCCCTTCGCGGTATGGAACCAGCCTGTCTGCTGGGAATAGACGATGGCGACGCGCGCCAGCGGGCGCTCGTTGCGCAGGTAGGGCTCGGCGCCGTGGCACCAGGCGTAGATGTCCTCCACCGGCTTCAGCCACCGGGCGTCGCTGACCACCCCGCCGAACTTCGTGAACCACGGCCTCATCCCGTTCGCGATCCCGTCGGCTACCCAGAGCCGTGTCTCCGCCGGGTGCTGGACGGCGTCCTTCCAGCGGTAGACCTCGTCCAGGCCGACGCTGAAGATCCCCACGACGGGCTTGTCACCCATCGCCGCCCGGAACTCCTTCGCGTTCTTGCCATTCGCCCACGGGGCCATGAGTCCCTTCCGCGACTGGCGGTCCGCCATGAGGGTTGGCGCCAGCTCGCCGATCCTCTTCATGTCGAGCGAACTCGTCGCGCCGCCGCCGGTATTGGGGATCACGCAGGAGTCGGGGTTTATCTTGCGCACCTCGCCGTCCCACAGCCGCCAGAGGCTGAAGAGCCGATCCTGGCGCCAGAGCACATAGGCCCGGTGCCCCGGAAGGAGAGGGTCCTCCGACCGGGGTATCTCCAGGCCGCTGGCCGCCCTGAAGTTCGCCCTGCAGTGCTCGCAGTAGCACATGCCCGATCCGTCCCACCGGTTTATGAAGATCCCGTCCACGTGGTAGCGGGACATGATCTCCCTCGTCACCCCGGTCATGAACTCGAAGTTGTAAGGCCCGTAGGCGCAGGTGAGCCACATCTCCGGCGAGGCCCAGTGGCGGCGGGGCCGGCCCCCGGCATCGACGGCTATCCAGTCGGGGTGGGCCGCCTGCACATCATCGTAGGTCGCGTGGGGATCCGTTCGCGCGATGACGACCATCCCGAGCTTCCTGCAGCCGTCGACGAGGCCCCCGAAGACGTCGCGGTCGCCGAGCCACGCGCTGCGGTGATGGAATGGGATGTCAGTGGGATAGAACGACACGCATCCCCCCGCGCTCAGGCAGACAGCGTCCGAGTGGGTGCGGCGGAAGTAGTCGAGCCAGAAGTCCGGGTCGAACTTCCCGGGATCGTCCTCGACGAGCGTCAGCTGGGCCCACCGCATGGGTTTGTTCACCCATGAAGGGGAAAACGGCTCGCCCGCGGGGAAATCGCCGGCGCGGGCGGTGCCGAGCGCGACCCTTCCCAGCGTCACGGCGGCGCCCGCCATCGTGGAGGCCTTAATGAACGTGCGGCGGGTTAGGTCGGTCATGGCGTGGCTGCGCAGCCTGTCTGCGGCGCAAAGGGGTTGCGCCCCACAGCGTGTCCGCGAACCCTCCGAAAGCAATCGCCGGTTGGGGGTTTGCCGCGACCTCCGGCCGCGAACCGGCCTCGGCCTCATGAAAAGCAAAACGGCGCGGACAAAATCCGCGCCGCTTGCTCAAACTAGACTTAAGGCGACCGGTTCAGTTCCAGTAGCCCTCGTAGAAGCGGTAGGCGCCGTTCTCGGGCTCCCAGTGCGGGGCGATCCAGACCGAGCCTGCGTGCGGGGGGATCTCCCAATGGCCCGCCATCCACTCATACTGGTTGTCCCTCCAGGTCCAGTAGCCGTGAACCCACATGTGGTCCGGCGACGGACGGGCGAGCACGACCTCGGCCTGCGCGGCCGGGGGAGCCTGCTGCACGATGATCGTGCGCTGCGGCTGGCCCTGTGTGTATACGGTCTGCTGGGTCGGACCCTGCGTGTAGACCGTCTGGGTTGCGGGGGTTGTCGTCGTCGAGGTGGTCACGACGGTCGGCGCGACTCCGGGCGGAGGCGGTGGGGGAGCCGAGACTACGTGGGAATCGGGTTCGGAGGAGCAACCTCCGACGAGTGCGATCGCGCCGCAAACAACGAGCGCGCGGGTTTTGGAGCATAGTGTATTCATACTCGAGACACCGACTCCCGGGAACCTGAGCGGTTCCTCGCCGTGTCCCGCATATCCGGAAAAATATGCATGCTTACCCCCGGTCAAACGCGACGTGGCCGATCGCGGTTTTTGACGGAACCTTTCACGATGGGCGGCTACAATCAAATGGCGGTGCTGGGATCGCCGGAAGACCCGGAGCCGGTGCCTCCAATCCGAGAAATCGCAATTACCCAAGGAGAAACCCACCATGAATACACAGATCATCAAAGGCAACTGGGACGTCGCGAAGGGAAAGCTGAAGCAGAAATACGCCAAGCTCACCGACAACGACCTGCGCTACGTGAACGGGCAGGAGGACGAGCTCATCGGCCGCCTAGAGAAGGCGACTGGCGAGCGCCGCGAGGAGATCGAGCGCTTCCTCAAGGACGAAAGAAATTACAAGTAAGGCCCACCTGGCACGCCGCCCCTCGCCGGGGCGGCCAGCGCCCACCAACATCAAAGATCCGCACCTTAGCCATGAACGAGCCCCTCAACCGATCGGGATTCCTGTCACTGTGCGCCCTGACGGGTGTCCTCGCCGTCGGCACCCTCGCGGGATGCGCCGGCTCGCGGACCAGCGACAGCACCGGCCAGTATGTCGACGACTCCGCGATAACCACGAAGGTGAAGAGCGCGCTCCTCGGCGACGATTCCGTGAAGTCCTTCGAGATCAAGGTGGAGACGTTCAAGGGCGTCGTGCAGCTGAGCGGGTTCGTCGACACGGCGGACCAGAGGGCCGCCGCGACGCGCGACGCCATGGCCGTGAACGGCGTCAAGGACGTCAAGGACGACCTGAACGTCAAGTAAGGCTGGCGGGCAGGACGGGTTCGCGGGGTTCGCGGGACGGGACGGTATGCCGGCCCCGCCTGGGACGAAGCACGGGATTGGCTTGTCGATTTGGCGGCTTCCCCCGGTAGTATTCCGCCGGGCACCCATGAGTTCATCCAGTACCATACAAGCAAGGCTGGCGGCCCTGCGCGTTCCGGAATCGGACATCGAGGAAAGGTTCGTCAGGGGCAGCGGCCCCGGGGGCCAGAAGATCAACAAGACCTCGTCGACAGTCTGGCTCCGGCACCGTCCGTCCGGCATAGAGGTGCGCTGCCAGGCCGAGCGATCGCAGGCCGCCAACAGGGAGCGCGCGTGGAGCGAGCTCTGCGACAGGCTCGAGGCCCGAGTGAGGGACGCGAGGGCCGCCGAGCAGCAGCTGCGCGAGAAGGGCCGGCGCCAGACGCGTCAGAAAAGCCGCGGGCAGAAGGTCCGGATGATCCAGGCGAAGAAGCACCGCGCCCGCCACAAGGCCAGTCGCGGCCGGGTGGGCGAGGAATAGCGGGCGCCTAGGGCGAGCTGAACGCCTCCTTGAAGTGGCGCCGGCACATGGCGACGTAGCGGTCATTGCCGCCGATCGCCACCTGCTCGCCCACCTTGACCGCGGCGCCGTCGGCGCCGACGCGCAGGTTCATGGTGGCCTTGCGTCCGCAGTGGCAGATCGTCTTCAGCTCGATCAGGTTGTCGGCCACGGCCAGGAGCTCGGCGCTTCCGGGAAACAGCTTGCCCTGGAAATCCGTCCGGAGCCCGTAGCAGAGGACCGGAATGCGGAGTTCGTCCGCGATGGCGGTCGCCTGGCCCACCTGCAGGGGAGTGAGGAACTGCGCCTCGTCTACGAGGACGCAGGCGACGGCCTTGTCGGCGTGCGCCTCCCGGACCTGCTCCAGGAGGTCGTCGCCCGACTCAAGGGAGATAGCCTCCGAGTCGAGGCCGATGCGGGACTCGATCCGGCCCTGGCCGGCGCGTGTCGACTGCAGGCATGAAAAGGAGCGTGCGCATCCCGCGCTCCCGATAATTGTAGCTCGACTGGAAGAGCACGGTGCTCTTCCCGGCGTTCATGGCCGAATAGAAGAAGTAGACCTTGGACTTCTCCCCGGGAGGGTCGGGCTCCCCGCCAGAAAAGACGAGAAATCGCGGGGGAATCCGTCGTCGTTACGGAGGGGGGGCGACCCCCAGCTGGCTAAGCTCCGCGTCGCATTTGCCGATGACGCGGTAGAGCCGGTTGATCTCCAGCATCTCATCCTCCGTCAGCTTCTTCTTCGGGATCGTGCGGTCCGTGTAGAAATACTTGGTCATGGCATTGAACTCGAGCTGGTTGCCGGGAAACCCGACGTCGGGGGTGAAATCCGACGTGACGTAGTCGAACTTGTCATAGGGCATCTCCTGCGTCGCCCGGATGTCGACATTCGCGAAGTCGGGGCGGGTTGCGCCCGGGTGGAACCAGATCGGGCCCCAGTTCGTGAGCCTCATCGTGTCCGTTCGCGGAACCGTGGCCACGGCCTGGTTGACGATGTTCGTCACCCGGGAAACCGCCACGGCCCGCTGCTGTTTCAGGGCGGCGATCCTTTCGGAGGGCGCCTGGGCCCGGCCGGTGGAATTGTCGGGGGCGGCATTCTGCGGCTGCTCGGGCGCCGGAGGGGCGGCCACCGGCTTGATCGACACGACGACGCCGTCCCTGATCTTGATCGTCATGTCGGGGTAGTTGAGGACCCGCATGGATCCGGCATCGATCCGGCTCTTTGGGTTCCCCTTCTCGCTTATAACCTGGTCGTAGGTGTCCCCGACGCTTGCCGCGAGCGCCGCCGATGCGGTCAGCAGCAGGCAGGCGATGATTTTTTTTGGGCTCATGGTGAGGGCCGCGAAACCAGGTCGCGGCATGGTGCCCGGAATATGTGCAGATCGGGGGAACTTCCTCAATGGGAATGAACACGTAGTTCTCCCCGGTGCGGCCGGCCCTGCAGCCGGGCCTCCCGACCGCCCGCGAATGGTCAGCGGGACTTCGGGCTGTCCTTCGCGAGCGAGCTCATCCCGCGAACCGCGCCGAAGACGAGAGGTCCCCACCGCGCGATCGAGCCCAGCACCTTGAACCTCGGGAAGAGGGCGCGCTTTGCGAGAAACCCGAGGGGAATCGCGGAAAGGTGGACCATCGGGGAGATCTTTCTCCAGAAGGCGAGAGCCTTGTCCAGCCACTCGAGCGGCCGCGTCACGTTTGCGGCCGCCTCCATGCATTCGGCGCGACGCAGTGCGATTTCCCGCTGGAGGCCCGCCTTCTGGACCGCCAGGCGCCTCAGTTCCTGGTCCGGATACATGCGCGGTCTTCCCCGAGCTCGTGAAGTGTCGCGGAGAACGGGTTCGGCTGGCGCGAGACATAGCGCTTGAACGCGACGACAATGGCTGTAAACCCCCCGGCATATACTATCGTGAGGCCGACGAGGACCGCGAGGCGCGCGCTTTCCCAGAAGATGTAGACCAGGCTGAGGCTCGCGAACGTGATGGCCATCATGCCTGTGAAGACGGCGGCGCTGATCCAGATGAACGATTGTATCAGCCGCAGCTTCTCCTCCTGGAACTCGACAGTGAAGAGCTCGAAGCGGTCCTGCACGCTAGCCAGGAGCCCGTCGCCGAGGATGCGCAGGGAGTTGAGGTAGCCCTCGGGAGGCGTCGCGGGGGTCTCCATGGAGGGGAAACGCCTACCTGCGGCGGCCGACGAGGACGCCGATCAGGACGCCGACGCCGAACGCCACTGCCATCGACTGATAGGGGTTTTCGCGGATGGTCTCGTCCGCCTGCTTCGCGCCGGCGGCCACCCTCTTCTTGGTGCTGTCGTAGACGTCGGAGAGCTTCTCCTGGGCGGCGTCGAGGCGCTCGCGAATGCTCGCCATGGCCTCGGCCGAATGCTCGGCGAGGGAGTCGGCCATCATGCCCTGGGCTTCGGCGACGAGCGTCTGCAGCTCGCCCATGAGCTCCTTGGCCGTGTGGGGTGTGTCTTTGTTGTTTTTCATGTGAAGGTGGGTGCGGTCTTTTCCCAGGCTAGGCCCGCCAGTGGATCGCGAGCTGCTCCCGGAGCGTCGCCGCGATCTGCTCATGCTGGGAGATCAGCCCATTGAGGAAATCGGTGGTCCCGGCGACCTCCATCCGCTCGCGCCGCAGCTGGAGGATCATCTCCTCGTTGAGCGCCAGCAGCTCCAGGAGCATGCGCCCCGACTTGAGTCCGGAGCGCCTGGCCGTGAAGACCGACTTCGGCTGCGCAACTTGGACGAGGTTGTTCATTGGGCAGATTCGCCAAGAATACACCGCTTTGCCCCGGCCCGCTATGGGGCATTGCCCTACCTGCCAAACGGCGTCCCGTCCGCTATTTCAGCTGGGAGGGGATGAACTCCGCCTCCACGGCATGGGCAAGGAGGTCCGGCGGCAGGAGACCCTGGCTGATGATGAAATTGTTGAACGCGTAGCGGTCGAACTTGGGCCCAAGGGCTATCTCCGTCTCGGCGCGCAGCTCCATGAGCTTTGAATACCCGTAGAAGTAGGCGTTCGCCTGCCCGGGGTTGCGGAAGGTGAACCTGTCCAGCTCCTCGCCCGTGTAGGCCTCCGACAGGACGACGTCGCCCGTGAGGATGTCATGCGCCCGTTCGCGCGTGATGAGGCCGAGGTTCAGCATGGGGTCGAGTATCGCGCGGGCCGCGCGGAGCAGCCGAAACTGAACCGCGATCATTTGGCCGCCCAGGGGCTCGTAGGGCTTGAACTCAGCCTCCGAATAGAGCGCCCAGCCCTCCACGTTGACGCTGTTGAACGCAAAGATGCTCCTCGCGAGGGAGACGCCCCTCTCGAGCATGGCCGTGAACTGGAGGTCGTGTCCGGGCCGGCCCTCGTGGGCGGAGAGCGTCCAGGCAGCTGACTTGAACGTGAAATCGTCGTATGCCTTGCTGGCGTCGCCGCCCGTCGTGGGGTTGGCGAGGGGTAGGACGAACTGGCCGCGCTCGCCTGTGTTGTCGATCAGCGGGGGCGGCAGGTAGTGGGGGGCCGGCTGCTGCGCGGTCTCGGCCTCCGATGCGAGGCGCATGACCAGGGGCCGCTCCGGAAGCGCGATGATCCTTTCCTTTCGCACCACCTCCTCA
>PMSP01000269.1 GCA_003168315.1 Opitutaceae bacterium | reverse complement strand
CAGCGCCGCCGACTGGAAGGCCATGACCGATTTCCTCGGGCGCCACGCAATCCGGCCTGTCATCAGCGACACGTTCCCATTCGAGAGGGGGAGCGAGGCGTTCGATCTCATGGAGCGCGGCGGCCAGTTCGGGAAGATCGTCGTCCGGCACTGACACGGAACCGCGAAATCCCGGGCGAACCCTCATTCCGGCTTGGCGCGGGCCCGTCCGCCCGCGAGTCTCGCGGGCGAACGATGAAAGCAGATCCCAGGTTCCACGCCTGCATCATTGCGGGAGGAAGCGGCGAGCGTTTCTGGCCCATGAGCCGCTCGAGCGCCCCGAAGCACCTCCTGCGCCTCTTCACGGCGAGGACCCTCCTCGAGGAGACCCTCCTGCGGCTGAAGGGGGTCGTGTCGCCCCGGAACATCTGGATCCTGACAAACGAGGCCCAGGTTCCCCTGATCCGGAAGGCGCTCCCGCGCTTCCCGAAGGGCCAGATCATCGCCGAGCCCGCGAAGCGGGACACGGCACCGGCCGCTGCGCTCGCGACCGGCCTCGTCAGGGCCCGGGACCCGCACGGCGTCGTCGCCCTCCTGCCGGCCGACGCCCTCATCAAGGACACGGCGCGCTTCGGGGAGCAGCTGAGGCAGGCCTTCAGGTGGGCGGCGCAGGGCAGCCACGCGCGCAACCTCCTCACCTTCGCCATTCCCCCGACCCATGCCGCCACCGGCTTCGGCTACCTCGAGCTCGGCGGCCCCCTGGCCAGGGGCGTGGACGGGAGCCGGCTCCTGCGGGTCAAGCGCTTCGTCGAGAAGCCCGACGCCGCGACCGCCAGGCGCTACCTGAGGAGCAAGCGCTACGCGTGGAACGCCGGCATGTTCGTCTGGGGCGTCGGCCGCTTCCTGGCCGAGCTGGAGCGGAGCGCCCCGGAACTGGCCGCGTTCGTCAGGGACTTCCCCAGGGGCGACCCCGCGCGCTACCTCGCGGCCCGGTTCCCGTCGCTCCCGAGGATCTCGGTCGACTACGCCGTCCTCGAGAAGGCGGAGTCGGTCGCGACGGTCGTCGCCAACTTCGACTGGGACGACGTCGGCGCGTGGACGGCGCTCCCCAAGCACCATGCCTGCGACAGCTCGGGAAACGTCTCCCTCGGCTCCGTCGTCTCGATCGGGACGACGAACACGATTGCCGTCAGCAACGGGCGCGCGATCGCCCTCTGCGGCCTGAAGGACCTCGTGGTCGTCGAGACCGAGGACGCCGTCCTCGTCTGCCACCGGGATTGCGTCCAGGACATAAAGAAACTGCTCCCGCTCCTCCCGAGCCGGCACACCTGAAGGGGGAATATTCCGCGCATGCTCCAGTCGCTCCGCATCCGAAACCTGGCCCTCCTCGACTACGTCGAGGTCGACTTCGACCCGGGCTTCGCCGCCGTGACCGGGGAGACGGGCGCCGGCAAGAGCATCCTGATCGGGGCGCTGGCGCTCCTCGCGGGCGAGCGCGCGGAAAAGGCCGTCATCCGCCAGGGGGCGCCCGCCTGCGAGGTCGAGGCCTCGCTGCACTTCGGGGACCCGCGCAGGATCGACGCCGTCCTGGCGGAGATGGACCTGCCCGCGTGCGAGGAGGGTCTCCTCGTCCTGAAGAGAAGCATCTCCCGCGAGCGCCCTCCTAAGATCACCGTCAACGGCGGGCTGGCGACCCTTGCCGCCCTCCAGAGGCTCGGCGAGCGCTGGATCGACTTCCACGGGCCGAGCGAGCCCAGGCGCCTCCTCAGGGAATCCTGCCAGCTCGAGCTCCTCGACCTCTACGGCCGGGCCGGGCCGGCCCTGGAGGCCTACTCGGCCAACTACCGGGCATGGTGCGCGCTCCAGGCCGAGAGCGAGCGCCTGGCGTCGGAGGCGAGGCTCTCGCCGGACGAGCTCGCCTTCATGGAGTCGCAGCTCGCGAAGCTCGACCGGCTCGACCTTTCCGAGGAGGCGATCGCGACGCTCGAGCGCGATTTCCAGCGGGGCAGCCGGGCGCAGGAGATCGCGGCCCTGGCCTCGGGGCTCGAGGCCGGGCTCTCCGGGGACGACGGCGCGCTGTCCCGGGTGGCGGCCCTGGTGCGCGAGGCGCGCCGCCTCGAGGCGATAGACCCCGCGAGCAAGGCGCTGTCGGAGCGCATGGCCGCGGCCTCGGCCGAGCTCGGCGAACTCTCCGCGGAGTTCGGATCCCTCGGGCGCGAGGTCCAGGGCGACCCCGAGAACCAGGGCCCGCTCGAGGAGCGGATGAACGCCTGGCTGGAGGCAAGGCGGCGCCACGGCCCGGACGTCAGCTCGGTCGCCACCGCCCGGGAGGCGATGCGCCTACGCGTCGCGTCGAACGGCGACATCGAGGGGACCCTCGCCCGGCTGGACCGCCAGATCGAGGCCGCCGCCCGGGAGGCCCGCAGGTCGGCGTCGGCGCTTCGGGCGGTCCGCGAGAAGGCGGCGAGGAGCCTCTCCAAGGTCGCGGCCGCCGGGATCGCCGACCTCGGGTTCGCGAAGGCCGAGTTCAAGATATCGATCACGGACGCGCCGGGGCTCGGCCCGGCCGGGGACTGCGGCTGCGAGTTCCTCTTCTCGCCCAACGTGGGGGAGGCGCCGCTGCCGCTCAGCCGGATCGCCTCCAGCGGGGAGCTTGCGCGCGTGATGCTGGCGCTCAAGGCCGTGCTCGCGGACCTGGACGCCGTCCCGGTCCTCGTCTTCGACGAGGTAGACGCCAATGTCGGGGGGGAGATCGGAAGCGTGGTCGGGGAGAGGATGGCGGCCATCGCGGAGCGCCACCAGGTGCTCTGCGTGACCCACCTGCCGCAGGTGGCCGCGCAGGCCTCGAGCCACTTCGTGGTCCGGAAGGACCAGTCGGGCGACCGCGCGGTCGTCACCATAGAGCCCATCCACGGCGACCGCAGGGCGCGCGTGGCGGAGCTCGCCCGGATGCTCGGCGACCGGAGCGCGAAGAGCGCCCTCGCCCACGCGGAGAAGCTCCTGCGCGCGGGCTAGCGCCTCCCGATGAAGCTCGAGCCCCTGGGCGATTCGGCGGTTGTCGCCACCCTGGGCTCGGCGATTGACGACGCGACGCTGGCGTCCGTCCTCAGCCTCTCGGAGGCGATCCTGGCGGAGGGCAAGCCCGGGGTGACGGACGTGGTCCCGGCCTACGTGAGCGTGACGGCGTTCTACGACCCGGAACAGTTCTCGCAGGCGCCGGGGGACGCCTATGGGGAGGTCTGCCGTTTCCTGGAGTCGTGCGCCGGCAAGGCGGCGGCCGGGGCACCCGCCCACCGCTCGAGGCACGTCGAGATCCCCGTCTGCTACGCGGGCGACTTCGCCCCGGACATGGGCGTCGTCGCCGCCCACTCCGGGCTGACCACCGCCGAGGTGATCGAGATGCACTCGGGCGCCGAGTACCGGGTGCACGCGATCGGCTTCACCCCCGGATTCCCCTACCTGGGCGGCCTTCCCGAGCGGCTGCGGACGCCCCGGCGCGACACGCCCCGGGCGCACGTCCCCGCCGGCTCGGTCGCGATCGGCGGACTCCAGACGGGCGTCTACCCGGTGGACTCGCCGGGGGGCTGGCAGATCATCGGCCGCACGCACACGGCGCTCTTTCGGCCGCTCAAGAAGCCGGCGTCGCTCCTGCGTCCCGGCGACACGGTGCGGTTCACCCAGATCACGGTGGAGGAGTTCAAGGCATGGAGGTGACCGTCATCCGGGCGGGCATGCTGACGACGGTCCAGGACCTGGGCCGCAGGGGGCACCTTGCCGAGGGTGTCCCGTTTGGGGGCGCGGCGGACCCGTTCGCTCTCAGGGTCGCGAACATGCTGGTCGGCAACCCCGAGGATTCGCCGGCCCTCGAGATCACGCTCACCGGCCCCGAAATCGAGTTCCCGGAGCCCGCGTGGGTGGCCGTGTGCGGGGCGCGCTTTGAGGACGTTCCCGCATGGAGGCCAATCCGCGTCGAGCGCGGCGGCCGGATCAGGTTCGGGAAGCGGCTCCAGGGGTGCCGCGCCTATCTCTCGGTCTCGGGCGGCTTCGACGTGGAGAAGGTGCTGGGGGGCAGGGGAACCTTCCTTGCCTCCGCCATCGGCGGGTTCAAGGGCCGGCCGCTGCGCGACGGCGATGTCATCCGCAGCGTGGACTGCGAGCGCAACCTGGCGGGGCACTGGACGCTCGATGAGCGGATGTTCCCGCGCTACTCGCGGGAGCCGAATGTGCGCGTGATCGCCGGGACGCACGCCGCGGAGTTTGGCGACCTTCTCTTCTCCGGCAGGTTCGGCGTCACCGCCCGCTCGAACCGCATGGGAATCCGGCTGGACGGCCCCAGGCTGGCGCGCTCGGGGGGCGGGGACCTCGTGTCGACCGCGGTCGCCCCCGGGACGATCCAGGTTCCCCCGGACGGCAACCCCATCGTCCTCATGGCGGACGCCCAGACGCTCGGCGGCTACCCGAGGGTCGCCCACGTCGTGTCGGTCGACATCCCGCTCCTCGCCCAGCTCGCGCCCGGGGACGGCGTCCGCTTCGCGACGACGACGCTATCCGAGGCGCACAGGCTCGCGCACGCGTGGGAGCACGGGCTCGCGCTCCTGCGCCAGGGGCTTGCCGAGAAAGTGCGGCCCGCATGACGAGGGGCGGCGCAATCGACCTGAACGCCGACGTCGGCGAGGGGTGCGGCTTTGACGACGAGCTCGTGCCGCTCGTGTCCTCCGTCAACATCGCCTGCGGGGCCCACGCGGGCGACGAGGGCACGATGCGCCGGGCCGTCGAGCTCGCCCTGCGCCACGGGGCCGCGATCGGCTCCCACCCGGGATTCGCGGACCGGGAGAACTTCGGCAGAAAGGAGCTCTCGATCAACCCCGCCGCCGCCGCCGGGCTTGTGCTCGGGCAGACGCGCCTCCTGGAGAGGATAGCGGCGAGCCTCGGCGCAAGGGTGGGTCACGTGAAGCTCCACGGGGCGCTCTACAACATGGCCGCCCGCGACCCCGTGCTTGCGGGCGCCATCGTCGCGGCGCTGGTCGGCGACGGCGAGGCCCCGGGTTCGAGGCGCGTCCTGGTCGCCCTCGCCGGCAGCGTCCTCGCCTCGATCGGGCGCGAGAATGGCCTCGAGGTCCGCGGTGAGGCGTTTGCCGACCGGTCCTACCGCCGGGACGGGAGCCTGACGCCGCGCTCGGAGCCCGGCGCCCTCATCGCCGACGAGGGCGCGGCGGCGGCGCAGGCCGTCCGGATCGCGAGGGACGGGACCGTCGTCGCCACCGACGGCAGCGTGATCTCCGTGGAGGCCGACACGATCTGCATCCACGGGGACAGCCCGGCCACGGTCGTATTTGCCCGGCAAGTCAGGCTTCACCTTGAGGCCTCAGGTGTCACCATAGGATTGTGATGCGCCGCTCCATCCCTCGGTTGGCTGTCCTGTCCGTCCTCGTCGTCCTCTCGTTCTCGGGCTGCGGGAACCCAGGGACCGCCAATGATCTCACCGGGAACTACAGGGCGGACTACGAGCAGGCGGTCGAGCAGCTCTCGCTGAATGCCGACGGGACGTTTGTCCAGGAGGTGAGGGTGAAGCGGGACGACCGGACCTTCCTGGCCTACGGGAGGTGGAGATATGACTCACGCAACGGCGATGTCACCTTCAGCGAGGGCTACCTGCGGGTCCTGGACGGCTTCGGGAAGCTGAATCCCTCGTTCCCGCAGGACACCAAGCGCCTGACAATCGTGTCCGCGTCCACCCATTTTGGCCGGGTCCGCATGAATCCCTACGCGGGGATTTTTTTTGAGAAGGCCGATGGCAAGTGACCGCCCCCGGCTGGAGGCTTCACTCGCCTGGAAAAGGCGGACGGCGGGCGCCAGGGCCCCTAGGTATTGAACCTGAACAGCGCCACGTCGCCGTCCTGGAAGCCATACTCCTTGCCCTCCAGCCGGTACTTGCCGGCCTCGCGCGCCGCGGCGACGCTGCCGAGGCGCGTGAGGTCCCCGTACGAGACGATCTCGGCCTTGATGAATCCCTTCTCGAAGTCCGTGTGGATGACGCCCGCCGCCTGGGGGGCCTTCCAGCCCTTCTTGATCGTCCACGCCCTGACCTCCTTCTCGCCCGCCGTGAAATACGTCTGGAGGCCGAGTAGCGTGTAGGTGGCGCGGATCAGCGACGAGACGCCGGAGTCGTCGACCCCGAGGTCCTTCAGGAAGGCCTTGGCCTCGTCGGGCGCCAGGTCGACCAGCTCGGACTCGATCCGGGCGCTGATCGGCACGTAGGCCGCGTCATGGTGCGCCCGCACGAACTCCGCCACCTTCTGGACGAAGGGGTTCTGCTCTGCCGTCGCAAGGTCGCCCTCGGCAACGTTGCAGGCGTAGATGACCGGCTTCGCCGTCAGGAGCTGGAAGAACTTGAGGAGCTTCACCTCGTCCTCGCTCGCCGGGAAGATGTTCGCGGGCTTGTTCTCGTTCAGGTGGGGCACCAGCCGCTCCAGGAGCGCCAGCTCCGCCTGGGCCTCCTTGTCGCCGCTCTTCGCCTTCTTCTGGGTCTTGTCGATCCGCTTCTGGACGGCGTCCAGGTCGGACAGGACGAGCTCCGTCGTCACGACCTCGATGTCCCTGACGGGATCGACGGAGCCCATCGTGTGGATGACGTCCGTGTCCTCGAAGCACCGGACGACATGGACGATGGCGTCCACCTCCCGGATGTTCGCGAGGAACTGGTTGCCGAGGCCCTCGCCCTTGCTGGCCCCGGCGACCAGCCCGGCGATGTCCACGAACTCGATGGCGGCGGGGATGACGACGTTTGTCTTCGCTATCTTCTGGAGGACGGCGAGCCGCTCGTCCGGGACCGTCACGACGCCAACGTTGGGATCGATCGTGCAGAAGGGGTAGTTGGCCGCCTCGGCCTTCCGGGAGCGGGTGAGGGCGTTGAAGAGGGTGGACTTGCCCACGTTGGGGAGCCCGACGATGCCTGCTTTGAGCATGAAGGGAGCACGTTCGCCACCGGCCCCGCCAGGGTCAATGGCAAAGGCCGACGAGCGGGGCCGGCCCGCGCCAATCCTTCCCACCGCACGGGGTTACGGCCCGGCGGGTGGTGCGCCCGAACGGGCGCGCGCGCGCGGCCGCCCGATCCCCGCAGTCCCGCATTGACATGCGTTGCCCGGAAGGCGTTATTTGACCCTCCTTTCGATTCGAACCCATCCGTAATTCCGCACCCATGGCACTCAAGATCCGCCTTTCCCGCATCGGCGCCACCCACCAGCCGCACTACCGCATCGTTGTCGCCGAGACCCGCTCGCGCCGCGACGGCGACGCCGTCGAGACGGTCGGCACCTACGATCCCCGCACCAAGGGCCAGCAGGTCCACATCAGGCTCGACCGCGTCGACTACTGGATCAGCAAGGGCGCCAAGCCCTCCGACACGCTGCACTCGATCATCAAGCGGGCTCGCCGCGGCGCAACCAGCGCTCCCGCGGCCGCTCCGGCCAAGCCGGAAGCCGCCCCGGCTGCCGCCTCCTGAGGCGGCCGGCCCGAGGAAGGGTGGGGCCATATGCCCCGCATTGATGTACTGACGCTCTTTCCGAGGATGCTGGACGGCTTCCTCGCCGAGAGCATCCTGGGAAAGGGCCTCGAGAGGGAGCTCCTCTCGGTCTGCGTCCACGACCTGCGGGCCTGGACGACCGACAAGCACCGCACGGCCGACGACCGGCCGTTCGGGGGCGGGGAAGGCATGGTGCTGAAGCCCGAGCCCGTCTTCGCGGCGATCGAGCAGCTGCAGACGCCGGGATGCCGGAGGATCTACCTGACCCCTGACGGGGTGCCCCTGACCCCGGCGATTGCGGCCTCGCTCTCCAGGGAGAGCCACCTGGTCCTCCTCTCCGGCCACTATGAGGGCATTGACCAGAGGATCCGGGACTCGGTCATCGACCTGGAGCTCAGCATCGGCGACTACGTGCTCACGAACGGAACCCTGGCGGCGGCCGTCGTCATCGACGCGCTCAGCCGGTTCATCCCGGGCGTCCTCGGCGAGGAAAAGTCGTTGACGCACGAATCCTTCACCGGCAAGTTGCTCGACTTTCCTCAATACACGCGTCCCGCCGAATTTCGGGGCATGTCCGTGCCGGAAGTCCTCCTTTCCGGCAATCATGCCGAGATAGAAAAATGGCGGGCCGCCCGTTCCCTGGAAAAGACCCGGACCGTCCGGCCAGACCTTCTCAAGTAACTTTCAATCAAATACAAAGACATGAACCCGATCATCAAGGAAATCACCGCGAGCCAGGTGAAAACTGACATTCCGCCGTTCAAGGTGGGCGACGGCGTCCGCGTGCACACTAAGGTGCGCGAGGGCGACAAGGAGCGGGTCCAGATCTTCTCCGGGATCGTCATCGCGCGCAAGGGCCACGGCATCCACGAGAGCTTCACGGTCCGCAGGATCAGCTACGGCGAGGGCGTCGAGCGCGTCTTCCCCGTGAATTCCCCGAACATCGAGGCCATCGAGGTGGAGCTCGAGTCGGAGCCGATGAGGTCCCGGCTCTACTACCTGCGCAACCGCACCGGCAAGGCGGCCGTCGCCGTGAAGGTGAAGACGAGGCGGACCGACCAGGCCGCCGCGACCCCCGCGGCCAGCTAAGCCGGCCAAGTCCTCGGAAATTTCCGGAGATTCGGCTTCCACGGGGATGGGGTTGTGCCTAGGAGATAGGCGGATTTTCCTCCTATGCCCCTTCCCACCGCTATCCTTGAAAAAGCTTCGAACGAGGCCCGTGGCCTCGCGATCGACGCAGTCCATGCCTGCAACTCCGGCCATCTTGGCCTCCCGCTCGGCTGCGCCGAGATCGGCGCCGTCCTCTTCGGCAACGCCCTCAACCTGAACCCGGAGGAGCCGCGCTGGCTCAACCGGGACCGCTTTGTCCTCTCGGCCGGCCACGGGAGCATGTTCCTTTACGCATGGCTTCACCTCTGCGGCTTCGACATCCCGATCGGGCAGATCGAGAAGTTCCGGGCGCTCCACAGCATCACGCCCGGCCACCCCGAGTTCCGCGACACGCCCGGCGTCGAGGCGACGACCGGCCCCCTGGGGCAGGGGATCGGCAACGCCGTCGGCATGGCGGTCGCCGGCCAGATGTCCGCCGCCCGCTTCAACACGGCGGAGCACGCCATCTTCGACTACCACGTCGTCTGCCTCGCCGGCGACGGCTGCATGCAGGAGGGCGTCGGGATGGAGTCGGTCGAGTTCGCCGGGCACCAGAAGCTGGACAACCTCATCCTGATCTACGACTCGAACAAGGTGACCCTGGACGCGATGGCGGACAAGACGCAGAGCGAGAACACGGCCCTCAGGTTCAAGGCGATGGAGTGGGACGTCCAGACGGTGGACGGCTACGACATGCCGGGCTTCCTGAAGGCCTTCAACAAGGCGAAGAAGGCGAAGAGCGGAAAGCCGCAGATCATCATCGCGAAGACGATCATCGCCAAGGGCATCCCCGAGGTCCAGGGGACCTCGAAGGGCCACGGCGAGGGCGGCGCCAAGTTCGCCGCCTCCGCGCGCGCGGGCCTCGGCCTGCCGGCCGACAAGCACTTCTTCGTCAGCGACGAGGTGAAGGCGTTCTTTGCCGACCGGAAGAAGAAGCTGGTCCGCGCGGGCAACCGCTGGAACAAGGCCTTCAAGGCCTGGAAGTCGGCCTGCCCGGACAAGGCGGCGCTCCTCGAGACCGCGTCCGCGAGGCCGACCGCGGCCCACATCCTGTCGAAGATCCCTCTCTTTGCGCCCGACGTTAAGCTCGGCGGGACGCGCGCGGCGGGCCGCGACGTCCTTCAGCCGCTTGCGGCCGAGTTCCCGCTCCTCATCGGCGGCAGTGCGGACCTCTACGGCTCGACGCTCAACTACATCGCCGCGGACAAGGACTTCGACAACACGAACCGCTCGGGCCGCAACATCCGCTTCGGGATCCGCGAGCACGGCATGGCCGCGATCGCGAACGGCATCGCCTACGACGGGATCTTCCGGCCCTCGATCGCCACCTTCCTCGTGTTCGCGGACTACTCGCGGCCCCCGATGAGGCTCGCGGCCCTCTCGAAGCTCCCGGTCATCTACATCTACACCCATGACTCCATCGGGGTGGGCGAGGACGGGCCGACNNGCGCTGAGCCGCCAGGCCGTGCCGGTGCTAAACGAGATTCCCTCGCACATCCGCAGGGCCGGGGTCCTGAAGGGCGCCTACATCGCCGTCCAGGAGACGGCCCCCCTCCATGTGATCCTCCTGGGGACCGGGAGCGAGCTCCAGCTGGCCCTTGCCGCCGCAAAGGAACTCGGCGAGGGGACCCGCGTCGTCTCCGTCCCGTCATTCGAGATCTTCGACCGCCAGGCCGACGAGTACCGGGAGGCGATCCTGCCCGCCTCCTGCCGCAGGCGGGTCGCGATCGAGGCCGGGGTCACCGGGCTTTGGCGCAAGTACGTGGGCCTGGACGGGAAGGTGGTCGGCATCGACCGATTTGGGATGAGCGCCCCGTCCCCCGAGATCTACAAGGCCCT
>PMSP01000351.1 GCA_003168315.1 Opitutaceae bacterium | reverse complement strand
GCAGGATGGCGAGGATCGCCGCCCATCGCAGCGACCTGGCGGAGGCCTCCTTGTCCCGGCTCAGAGTCAGTTGCATGGGGGGCCCATCGGGGGCCGAGAGTAGCGGCGGGGCCAAATCCCCCGCGAGGAGATTATTGCCATGAAGGCGCTTGTGGAGTGCGCTGGTCCCCACCCCGCTGATGATCGCCCAGACCCTGGCCTGCCTCCTCCTGATCCTGGGCGTCGCGTTCGGGCTGTCCCGGCCCCTCGCGGGGCGCCTCGGGCTCACGCCAGCCGAGGACCTGGTGGCGGGGGCCGCGCTTTCGCTGATCGGGGCCTGGGGGATCGCCTGGGCCGTGTTCACGACCGGCATTCCCCTGGGGGCCTACTGGCTGATCCCCATCGCCGCGGCCGCCGGCCTCGTTGCCGGCCGGCGCAGCGTCGCGAGGCTCGCCGCCGATCCCGGGGCCCGCGACCTCATGGCCGGCCAGCTGATCGTGACCTCCTGGTGCGTCCTCTTTCTCTCCTTCGTCAGGAACCACTCCGGCGGGGCCTGGCTCGGCGACTGGGTCGAGCATTGGCAGCGGGCCCACTACTTCCTGCGCGAGTGGCCGCGGGACCGGCTGTTCTTCGACATTTACCAGCTGCCGGCCCGTCCTCCCCTGGGCAACGTCCTGACGGCCGCGTTCCTGCGGATGACGACCGCCGACTACGCGCACTACCAGCTGATCATGGCGGCCCTCTGCAGCCTCGCCTACCTGCCGGTCGGACTCCTCGCCGGCCGCTTCGGCGGCCGGGGCGCCGCGCGGCTCGCGGTCGTCATCCTCCTCGTGAACCCCCTCTTCATGCAGAACGCGACCTATCCCTGGACGAAGCTCCAGGCGGTCTTCTTCATCCTCTCGGGGCTCTATTTCTTCCTCAGGGTGCGGGACACGGACGGCGGCTCGCGGACGGCCGGCATCCTCTGCGCCCTCTTCCTGGGAGGCGCCGTCGTGACCCACTACTCCGCCGGCCCGTATGTGGCCGTCCTCGCCGCCGCGTGGATCGCCCTCGGCCTCGGCACCCGCTGGGACCGGGGCTTCGCGCGGACGACGCTCCTCGCGGCAGGCGCCGGCGCCTGCGTGCTGGCCCCCTGGTTCCTCTGGTCGTTCGCGCAGTTCGGGGTCCACGGCACGTTCCTGTCCAACTCAAGCGTCTCCATGATGCAGAAGACGCCGGGCAATCCCCTCGTCACGATGGCGCTCAACCTCCGGGACAGCCTGGTCCCGCCTCAGGCCCGGGGGTTCCAGGGGACGCTCTTCAGGCAGTCGAGCCCGTGGGGGTCCCTGAGGGACCAGCTCTTCCTCGTCTACCAGCTCAATCCCCTCCTCGCCCTGGGATCGGTCGGCTGGCTCGCGGTCGTCGCCGAGGGGTGGCGCGCGGCGAGGGATGCGGCGCGGCGGGACCGGGTCTTCTGGGCGGCGTCCCTCGCGGGGTTCGTCGTCCTCAGCTACGCCGCGTACGGGGACCGGGACCACTACGGTACCGGCCACATCTGCCTCCAGTCGGTCGTCCTCCTCGGCCTCGCCTTCCTCGCGTCCCGGTGGGGCCGGCTCGGGAGGGGATGGCGGATCGCCCTCGCCCTCGGCTGGGCGGTGGACTTCTGCCTCGGGATCGCCCTCCAGTTCGCGGTCGAGGACTTCGCCCTCGACCGGTGGGTCACACCCGCGCTCAGCATGGCCGAGGTCTCCC
Organism: Opitutaceae bacterium; assembly: GCA_003168315.1. Lineage (GTDB taxonomy): Bacteria > Verrucomicrobiota > Verrucomicrobiia > Opitutales > Opitutaceae > Palsa-1447. Next base: position 7,861 of record PMSP01000351.1, on the reverse strand, counting down.
GGACCTACGGCGTCGTCTCGCAGGCGAACCTGAGTGAGAAAATCATCGCCCAGTTCGCATATTTTGCCGACATTCTCCCGACTCCTCCCGCGCTTGTGCTGGCGCTCCTGGGCGCAATCCTCTGCATGGCCCTGATGCGCGCCAGCCGGACGCCCGGCGGGGCCTAGAACATGACCGATTCCGTACCGACCGTCGCCATCGTGATCCCCGTGTTCAACGAGGAGTCGGTGCTGCCCGAGCTTTTCGCCCGCCTGGAGGCGCTCTTCCGCGACCACACCGACTGCGCCTGGCGCGCCATCTTCGTGAACGACGGGAGCCGGGACAGCTCGGCCGAGATGACCCGCGCCCAGAGCCTCAGGGACCCGCGCTTCGAGCTGGGCGAGCTCTCGCGCAACTTCGGCTTCCAGGGGGCGCTCGCCGCCGGGCTCGCCCATGCGAGGGACGCGGACGCGGCCGTGACCATGGACGCCGACCTCCAGGACCCGCCCGAGGTGATCCCCGATCTCGTCTCCGCCTGGCGCTCCGGCGCCGAGGTCGTCCGGGCCGTCAGGCTCTCCCGCCAGGAGAAGGGCGTCCGCAGGATGGGCTTCGACTTCTTCCATGCGGTCTTCGGGAGGCTGACGGACTTCCCGATCGAGCCCAACACCGGGACCTTCGGCCTCCTCGGCCGGCCCGCCCTCGAGGCCTTCTCGCAGCTCCCCGAGCGCCACCGGTTCTTCCCGGGACTCCGGGCGTGGATCGGGTTCGCCACGGCCGACGTCGCCTACGACCGCCAGGAGCGCGCCGCCGGCCAGCCGAAGCAGACCTTCCGGCGGCTCGTCCGGTACGCGGTGGACGGGTTCTTCAGCTTCTCCTACCTGCCCCTCAGGTTCCTGACCTACACCGGGATCATGGTGAGCGGCCTCGGCTTCGCCCTCGGCCTCTTCTTCATCGTGAAGCGCCTGATCGGGATCGAGACCGCGACGACCGGCTTCACGACCCTCGTGTCCGTCGTCACGTTCCTCGGCGGTATCCAGCTGATCGGGATCGGCGTCCTCGGCGAGTACCTCGGCCGCGTCTACGACGAGGTGAAGCAGCGGCCCATCTACCTGGTCAAGCCGCCGCGGCGCTGACTTGCGACCCATGGGGCAATTGCGGCTTCTAGCTTGGACGGGCCTCGGGGTCGTCGCGGCGGCCGCGCTCCTCCACAACGCCCCCAGGCTGGCCCCGGGCATGTTCGACTGGGCGGAGCCCGGGAACGTCGCGGCCGCCCTGGCCCAGGGCCGGGGGTTCAGCGACCCCTTTGACGGCGGGACGGGCGCGACGGCCTGGGTGTCGCCCCTCCCGGCGTTTATCGAGGCGGGGGTCTTTGCGCTCCTGGGGGTCAAGACGGCGGCCTCCGCCGTGGCGATGCTCCTCCTGGCGGTCCTCGGGCTCGCCGGGGCGAACGCCCTCCTTGTCTCCGCCGTCTCGCCCCTCGGAGCCTGGGCGCGCGGCGCGGCGTCGGCGTCGTTCCTCGCCTACTGCGTCCTGCTCCCGAACGGCCCCCTGGTCGTCCTCAGCGAGGCGTGGCTCGACATCCTCCTCTCCGCGGCGCTCCTCTGGGCCGCCCTCGGGGTGCGGCGCTCCCCCGGGCCGCGGGCGTCCGCGGCCCTCGTTGCCGTCGCCCTCGTCGCCCCGCTGGAGAACGCGGGCCTCGCCGTCTCGGCGGGGATCGCCGTCCTCTGGGTCGCCTGGTCCTCGAGGGGCGAGCCCCGGGCGCTCGTCGTCCCCGCGGTCGCGGCGGCCGCGGCGCTCCTCGCCGTGGCGGCCTGGACCGTGCGCAACGCGGAATCCCTCGGGCGCCTGATCCCGCTCAAGTCGAACTTCTGGTTCGAGCTCCACCTGGCGAACGTCGACTCGGCGGACGGCCTGCCGCGGATGGAGACCGTCCTTCGGAGGCTCCCCTACTTCGACGTCCGGGAATTCAGCTTCTACTCGAGCGTGGGCGAGGTGAACTATGTCGAGAGCTTCCGCCAGTCCTCGGTCGCGGCGATCCGCGCGGACCCCGCGCACTTCGCCGGCAACATCCTGCGCCGCCTGGGGGCGGCGATCGTGTTCTGCAAGCGGGAGGGCGGCGGGAGGGGGACCACCTTCCGGTTCGACCCCTCGGACGCCTCGCGGCTTGCCGCCTCCGGCGAATTGATCCCCATGGGGTCGACGAGCCTCTGGACCCGGATCGACGCCCCGCCCGCCGAGGAGCATGCGAAGCTCGAGGGCCTCGGCCTGCGCGACGGGGCCGCCGTCGCGGCCGACTGGGCGAACAAGCGACTCGCCTATGACGACGAGTATCGGGGCCCCGGCGGCGTGGCCCTGGGCTTCGTGACGGCGGGGATCCCGTTCGCGGCCCTCCTCCTCTCGGCGCTCCTGCGCGGCGGCCGGCTGGCGGCCCCGGCCGCGTGGGCCGCGGCGATCGCCTTCGGGATGCTCCTTCCCTTTGTCCTCGTGAACCACAACGAGCGCCACCAGCTCCCGCTCGTCGGCATGCAGGCGGTCGCGATCGGCGCCTTCGCCCAGGCGCTCGCCGACCGCCGGGCCAGGGGGGCCGCGCCGTGAGGAGGACCGCCGTCATCCTCGCGGCCGCCCTCCTCGGCCTCTACTGGTGGATGGCCACCAGCGTCTCGGACAGCCAGTGCACGACGGGCGACGAGATCGCGCACCTGACGGCGGGCTACTCCTACTGGAAGACGGACGACTACCGCCTGCAGCCGGAGAACGGCAACCTGCCGCAGCGCTGGGCGGCCATCCCCCTCCTCCACCGCAAGCTCGCCTTCCCCACGCTGGACCAGACCGCGTGGAGGATATCCGACGTCTGGGACCTGGGCTTCCAGTGGTTCTACGAGCGCGGGAACGACCTCGCCTCGATGTTGCGCGCGGGCCGCGGGATGATCTGCCTCCTCGGCGTGGCGACCGGCGCCCTCGTCTTCCTCTGGGCGAGGCGCCTCCACGGCGACAAGGGCGGGATCCTAGCGGTCGCCCTCTTCGCCTTCTGCCCGACGATGCTGGCGAACGGCGCCCTCATCACGAGCGACATGACGGCGACCCTCATGTTCATCGCCGCCATAACCGCGTTCTGGGCGATGGCCCACCGCCTGACGGCGTGGCGGCTCCTTGTCTTTGGGATGGCGCTCGGCCTCCTCTGCGTCGCCAAGTTCTCGGCGCCCCTGATCGCCCCGATGTGCGCGATCCTCTTCGCCGTCCGGGTCGCGGGGAAGGACACGCTCGAGGCGGGATGGCCCTTCCCCCGCGGGGTCACGGGGCGCATGAGGGTGGCGCTGTCCCTGGTCGCGGCGACCCTGGCCGCGTGCGCCCTTGCCGTCGGCGTCATCTGGGCCTCGTACGGGTTCAAGTACCCGATGTTCCGCCACTTCGAGCCGAACCGGGTCCGCTCGCTGGTCGGGTGGGACGTCCTCGAGGACCAGGGGGGCCCGTTCGTCACGATCTTCCGGTTCGCGCGCGCCCACGAGCTCCTCCCGGAGTCCTACATCTACGGCTTCGCCCACACCTACCGCTTCTCGCGCTACAGGAAGTCATTCCTGAACGGCGAATACCGGAGCACCGGCTGGGCGTCCTTCTTCCCTTACACGACGGCCGTGAAGACCCCGCTCGCCCTCTTCGGGCTGATGGCGCTGGCGGCCCTCTTCGCGCTCTCGCGACGCAGGGCCGCGCCCGAGTGGCGGGAGCGCGCCTACGCGTGGTCACCCCTCCTCTCGCTCTTCTGCGTGTACTGGGGGTTCATGCTGACGAGCGGCCTCAACATCGGCCACCGGCACATCATGCCGGTCTACCCGGTACTCCTCGTCATGGCCGCGGGGGCTGCGGCCTGGATCGAGCGCCCCCTGCGGTGGACCGGCGCCTGCGTCGCCGCGCTCGCCGTGTGGTTCGCGGCCGAGTCGATCTGGATCCGCCCGCACTACCTCGCGTATTTCAACGAGATCGTCGGGCCGACCGACGCGTGGAGGCACGTCGTCGACAGCTCCCTCGACTGGGGGCAGGACCTCCCCTCGGTCCGGACGTGGCTTGACGCCCACCCGCCCGATGGCCCGGTCCTCATCTCCTACTTCGGGTCGGGGGACATCGGCTACTACGGGATCAAGGGAAAGAGGATCGGCGACGCCAACTTCGACCTCAGGCAGAGGTCGGCCCCGGCGGTCCTGACCGGCGGCCTCTGGATCATCAGCGTCACCCAGTTCCAGCAGGTCTACACCGAGGCGCGCGGGCCCTGGGACATGGCGAAGGAGGCCCGCTACCGCCAGCTCCTGGCGCACGTGGTGGCGCTTGAGGACACCCACGGGAAGCTCACCTACCAGGAGGGCGTCACCTTCGAGGAGTTCCAGTTCGCGCGGCTCTGCCACGTCCTTCGCTCGCGAAAGCCGCTGGCCGAGGTGGCCTACACGTTCCTGATCTTCCAGGTGTCGGACGACGACGTCGTGAAGGCGCTCTACGAGCCGGTGGCGATCCCATGACGGCGGGCGCCCCAGGGATGAGGATGAAGGCCGGGTTCTGGGTCGGCCCGGTCGTCGGGCTCCTCCTCGCCCTCCACTTCGCTCTCGCGGTCGGGAGCAAGCTCCACGAGAGCACGACCTCGGACGAGATCGTGCACCTGACGGGGGGCTTCACCTACTGGAGGTTCAACGACTACCGCATCCATCCGGAGAACGGCAACCTGCCGCAGCGCTGGGTCGCCCTTCCCGTCTGGATCGCGGGCGCCACATTCCCGCCGCTGGACCAGGTCTACTGGAGGAAGAGCGACGGCTGGGTCATGGGGCACGAGTTCTTCTACGAGACGGGCGAGGACCACTTCCCGAGGCTCATGGCGGCGCGCGCCATGACGGCGCTCCTGAGCGTCGCCCTGGGGGCGCTGGTCTTCTTCTGGTCGAGGGCGCTCTTCGGGACGGCGGGGGGCCTGGTCTCCCTCACCTTCTTCACGTTCAGCCCGACGCTGCTGGCCCACGGGGGCCTGGCGACGTCCGACGTCTGTATGGCGTTCTTCATGCTGGCCTCCCTGGGGGCGTGGTGGCGCCACCTGAACCGGCCCGGGGCCGGCCCGTTCATCCTGAGCGCAGTCCTCTTCGGCCTCGCGTGCGTCGCCAAGTTCTCGGCGCCCTTCCTGCCGCCGATGATGCTGATCTGCGCCGCGGTCCACGTCGCGGCCCAGGGGGGCCGCACCCGAAGGGTGCTCCTCTCGGCCGCGGGCCACGCGGTCGTCGCCATCGCCGTCATCTGGGCCTTCTACGGGTTCAGGTACAGCGCGTTCAACCCGGCGCTCCCCCCCGCCGACCAGTTCATCGAGTCCTGGTCCGAGATGTATTCCCGCACGGGCTGGATCGGGCGCGTGATCCACGCGCTGGCCGACATCCGCGCGCTCCCGGAGGCGTTCCTCTACGGGACGGCGTACGTGGTCGAGACGTCCCAGTCGCGCGGCGCCTTCCTGAACGGCGAGTCGAGCCTCTACGGCTGGAGGAGCTTCTTCCTCTGGGCCTTCGCGCTGAAGACGACGATCCCCTTCATGGCGGCGGCCGCGCTGTCCCTCTGGATTGGGCTCCGGGGCCGCATGAGGGCGGCCGCCGGCAGCGCGAACGGCCTCCTGCCGCTGACCCCGCTCCTCGTCCTGTTCCTCGTCTACTGGGCCATCTCGATCGGGAGCCACCTGAACATCGGCCAGCGCCACCTGATCCCCACCTACCCCGTCCTCTTCATCCTTGCCGGCGCCCTTGGGGCCTGGCTCGCCCGCCCGCCCGGCTGGAGGCCCCTCCTCGTCGGCGGCCTCCTCGCGTGGCACATCGGCGAGTCGCTTAGGATCGCGCCGGACTACCTCGCGTAATTCAACGAGCTCGGCGGCGGCCCCGCGGCGGGCTACACGCACCTGGTCGACAGCTCCCTCGACTGGGGGCAGGACCTGCCGGGCCTGAAGGCGTGGCTCGTCGCCAACAAGCGGCCCGGCGAGGACGCCTACCTCGCCTACTTCGGCTCGGGCGAGCCCCACTACTACAGGATGCCGGCGAAGCGCCTGGCCTACCTGAACGGGTTTCTCGAGGACGAGGCCTACATCCCGATGGGGGCCGGCATCTACTGCATCAGCGCCACCATGCTGCAGCAGGTCTACAGCACGGTGACGGGACCCTGGACGCTCGAGCGGGAGAAGGAGTACCAGTTCCTGAAGACCTTCGAGCCCATGTTCAGGAGCTACGCCGAGGACCCGTCCGCGAGGGCCAAGCTCGACCTGGAACTCACCCCCCAGAAATGGGCCGACAGCCGCAACAGGTTCGAGCACCTGCGCTTCGCCAGGCTCTGCTACTGCCTGCGCGCCCGCAAGCCCGACGCCATGATCGGCTACTCGATCCTCGTCTACCGGATGAGCGCGGGCGACGTGAGCGCCGCGACCGGAAGCTCGCTGCGCGACTGGTCCTCGCTCATCGAGCGCAGCGGCGACGGCGTCCGCTGATCCGGCTTCGACGGCTTCTCGGGCTCCAGGTCTATGGAGACGATGCGGCTCAGGCGGTCGAGCCTGCCGCCGAAGCGCTTCTCGGCGATCATCTGCAGGTGGAAGCTCGGCGGCAGGATGTCGTCCGGGTCGACCCCCATCTGCTCGCCGACCCCCGTCGGGCGGATCGCCTGCGCCACGATCACCTCCTTGAAGGTCTCCTGGCCCATGTGGTAGCGGATGTCGTTCCCCTTCTGCGCCGCGATCGGGTTCAGGATCGCCTCGATGTGCCAGAGGATGAAGGGGATGGTCGACTTGTTCGAGACGACGAGCACCGGGCCGGGCTCGGCCCGGATGATCGCGTGCTCCCAGTCGAGCTCCTGCATCCCCAGGTTCCCGTTCGTGTAGAACTTGATCGCCAGGGCGGGGACGGCGCCCACGAGGAACCAGACCCCGAGGCCGGCCCAGGCGATCCTGAGCGCCGGCAGCCGCAGCGCGGAGAGACCCCTGACGAGCACCGCCGCGAGGACGGCGAAGGCGAGGCACATGGGGAGCGCGAAGCGCGCCGCCATCAGGTCGTTGAACTTCGCCCACCAGTAGAAGAGGAGGATGATGAAGTGCCCCGCGACCCCGCCGGCGAAGGCGACCGCCACGATGGTCGTCGCCTCGAGCGGCGGCCGCGGCCTCATCCGCGCCCACCGCACCGCGCTGAAGGCCGCCCAGCCGATCCCGGCGACTCCGATCAGGGAGAGGAACCACGAGTTGGCGAGCCCCGGCCCGAAGTTGAAGAGGAACGCGACGTCGCCGCTGAAGTTGTCGGCGATGTTGTTCCAGCCGAAGGCGGAGGTCTGCCCCTCGGCCAGCTGGAAGAAGACGGGCGTCGCCTCGAGGACCCGGTGGTGCCAGACGTAGGGGACAAGGAGGAGCGGGGCGGCGATGGCCGGCCAGGGGAGGATCGCCCTCTTGGCCCGCACCCATCCGGTCACGACGACGAAGGCCACCGGCAGGATGAAGACGCCCGACTCGTAGCGGCTCTGGGCGAGGAGGACGGCGCCGATGACGAAGAGCGACAGCCTGTCGTCGGAGGGAACCCGCAGGTAGAGGACCCCGAGGCAGGCGACCAGCGCGATCATGGTCAGGTTGTGGAGGTCCATCCCCGCCCCGGTCGCGTTCTGGCCGAAGAGGGGGAGGAGCGCCAGGAGCGCGACGGCGAAGATCGCCGGGCCCCTGCCCGCGATCTCGCGCGTGAACCAGTAGAGGAGGGCGAGGGTGGACGCGGCCAGGGCCACGTTCAGCGCGAACATGTTCTCGACCCGGAACCCGGTCAGGTCGTGGAGGAGCGAGACCAGGAACGGGAAGAAGTACGGCCTCTTGTCCAGGAAGGGGTCGATCGGGACCCACGTGCCCGAGATCTTGTAG